>CANJXH010000007.1 GCA_947478755.1 Betaproteobacteria bacterium
AATCCAACCGCCACGGTTGACCAGCGAGACATGGAGGCGCTGGCGCTGCAACTGCAGCAGACGCAGACAATTCGCAACGCAAGGACGCAGGCCGCACAAAGATTCAGGGTCCTCGCCGGCCGTGACGTGCCGGTGGAAGCCATGGCGAACTTCGATGCCATGATGGACGCCTGGGCCTACCACTACACCCTGATCGCGATGAATTCCGACCCCGCCCATCCAAAGGTGCTGTGCGGCCTGTTCGGCCCGGCGCACGAATGGTTTGGCATGAAGCTGCCGGCGAGCCACGGCCCGGCGACGGCCGAGAACGTTGACGTCAGTTACTGTTTCATTCCGGTTGACGGGCAGTCCCGTTACGAGTTGCACGGGCAGCGTTTCAACCCGGCCAGTGGTGATTGTCCGATCTATGTAGCCAGCAATCTTTCGATGACCACCAATGTGGATAGCATCAGCCTGCACGATACTCAGATAAATGCCGATGGCAGTTTTATCATCACCATCGGTCCGGAACCAGCCAATGGAAGGCGCAACCACCTTCAGACCACTGCTGACACGCGCTATGTGTATACGCGCGACGCGCGGATGGATTGGCGACAGGTTCCGAACGGTTATCTTGTCCGGCGTCTTGATCCGCCGTCGACGCCTCCGATGAGCATCGAGGCCAAGGCTGCCCTCGCAGCGCGATTCATCATCGATGATGTCGGGATCGCCCTCATGTACCGGGGCCTGTTTGCCTCACAGGAGGTCAATACGACCACCTCGCCCGAGGTCAGTACCGCCTTTGGCGGGCAGTCTTCGCAAAAGCTTTGCCGTGCCCACATCAAGCTCGCTGATGATGAAGCCTATGTCATCACGCTGGATCCCGGTGGCGCCGGCTATCACGTGGTGACGGCCAACAACATGTGGCTCGAAGTACTGGATTACCGGGACCGCACGAGCAGCTTGAACAATCTGCAAAGTGCCGCCAACGCCGATGGCAGCTACACCTATGTCGTCTCGATCCGGGATCCCGGCTTTCACAACTGGATCGACAGCGGCGGCCTGCACCAACTCCTGATCATCATGCGTTGCCAGTTGCTGCCGCGTAACGCTGATGGCAGTTATGGCGGGCGGGTTCAGGCCCGCGGGCAACTGCTGAAGCTGGCAGATATCGATGCTGCCTTGCCGCAGGACATGAAACGCATGACGCCAGCTGAACGTCAACAACAGATAGCAGAACGACAGAAAACTTTCGATCTCCGGTTTGTCGATCGCTGAACGTCGCGGTCAGATTTCGTCGGGTACCTGAAAGTATTCCTGGTATTTGCGAAATGCTTTCCTTTCGCTGTCGATGATTGCCTTTTCGCCGACCGTGTAGTTTTGCGGGCGGCGCTTTTCGCGCGGATTGTTCGCCACGAAGTCGCCGATGATCTGCCTTGCCTCGACACCGAACTCAAGACCGAAACAATCGTAGATGCGCGCAAGCGTTGCCACCGGGTCTGCGACCAGATCAAGGTACTGCACGTTGCACAGCTGATCCGCTTTCAGTGCGCCATTCTCGATCCACTCGATGGGCTTGCTCATCTGGGCAGCCATTTGTGTTGCATCGGTGAGATTGTCATAGGCACCTTCGGGCAGCAGGCGGTCGCTCTTGATCCACAGCATGTTGCCGATCAGGTTGACCATTGACGCCAGCGCCTTGACCGGATCCCGATGCATCCAGATAAAGCCCATGTCGGGGTAGACCTTGAGTACTTGTGGCAGATCGCGCAAATGATCGGGGGACTTGAGTACCCAGCGTCGCTTTCGTCCCTGGCCGCGTTCGCGCCATTGCATGGCTTGCAGCACGCGTTTTTCATAGCGCAAGCCGGGTTCCATGCCCAGTTTTGCCATGTAGGCGTTGTAGCTGGGGGCTTGCCCCAGCGTCCCCATCGACACCGCACACTGAAAACTCGGTACCTGCGTATAGATGGTCTCGCACGGTTGTTCGCCAATGAAACGGTGACAGGCTTCGAATTCCGGTGTGACGCGATTCCACAGGGTGATGCGGCGATCGGCGATCTTTCTTTTTTCGGCTTCGAATGCCGGGTCGGCATTTTCGGGCAACAGCGGAAACAGCCATTCCCATGTCATCGGTGACCGATTCGCCGGATCCATTGCCATCAGTTCATACAGGTAGGTGGTGCCGCTGCGCCCCTGGCCCACGATCAACAGCGGGTTGGTGATTTCCTCGGCAGCGATCTCGGGATGTCTGCGAAAGGCATCCTCGATTCTCAACCGACCTTCCAGATACATCAGGATTTCACCACGCGTCATCATCCTGCCGATGGGTGACAGGTCGGCTTCTTCATCCAGCGACTTGATGAGAACCTTGAAGGGCTCGTGCCAGTCATCGGCGCCGAAATCATTCAGGCCGGTGTTCTTGCGGGCGGTGTCCAGCAGCGATTGCTCGTCAAGTGGCACGATGCCGGCAAGGTCGAGCCATGCGCCTTCTTCGTTGAATTTCCTTACCCATTCCGGTCGTGCCGGTGGTGTCCAGCGCGTGCGCCGGCTGTTCCCCTCATCGGTCATTCTTCTCTCTCCTTGAAATCTTGACCCTGCATGATCACCCATGCAGAATGCCTGCAGATTGATGCAGCTGGCGAAGCATAATCCAGAGTGCACAAAATAAAGGGGAGAAACCAGTGCGTACTGCAACAAGCAAGATTGATCGGCATGGCGCCGAGAGCCTCCGTGATGAAGGTTCCGAATTGCGATTTCCGCCGTTGCCGGAAATACCGCGTGCGCGCTATCTGGATGCGTCGCTGTTTGATGCCGAGATAGACAAGGTATTCCGCCGCTCGTGGCTGGCGGTTGGCCATGTGTCGGAATACAAGTCCGAAGGGAGCTATCGCCTGCTGGATATTCCCTTTGCACCGGTTGTCGTTGTCAAAGGCAAGGATGGCAAGTTGCGGGCTTTCCTCAATACCTGTCGTCATCGCGCTGCGACGGTACTGAAGGAAAAGGAGGGTTGCGTCAAGACGCTGAGTTGCCAGTATCACGGCTGGACCTATGATCTTGCCGGCAAGCTCATCGGCGTCACCAGCCCTGAAAGCTTTGCCGACCTGGACTTTGAAGCGCATTCGCTGGTGAGTTTGCGGTGCGAACTTTGGGGTGGCTTTGTCTTCATCAACTTTGATCCCGAGGCACTGCCCCTGCTCGACTGGCTGGCACCGCTGGCGGATCGCTATGCCTCGATGGTGGTGCCCGACCCCGACAAGCCGTTGCGCATTGCCGCGAAGATGTCGTGGGAGGTCAACTGCAACTGGAAGGCGATGGCCGAGAATTTTGCCGAGAGCTATCACGTCGAGTACATCCACAGCGAAACCGTGACCAAAATGGTTGATGCGTCGCGTGGCGACTATCACCTGTATCCCGGTGCGCACGGAACTTTCGTCAATTACTACATTCCGAAGGACGAAATTGCATGGGAGGGATCCACCGCAACCGTCGCTGACAGGCTGCCCGAAATGCCGGGTATGACAGATCCGAAGTTTGATGCCGCAGCCTATTCGAATCTCTGCTTTCCCAACAGTTTTTTCAACTTCCTGAAGTCCGGACACAACCTCATACAGATATGGCCGCATGACGTTGATCATTGCCGGCTTGATCTCACCTTGTTCGGTGTGGACTGGGGTGATGGCCCGCGTCCTGCAGAGTGGGAAGCGATTTGCGCGGGGTATGAGGTGGTTGAGCTGGAAGACATCAGTTGCATGTCATCCATCCAGCAGTCTCTGAGGGCCGACCCGGATCGTGGCGTTCCGTTCGGTGCGCGCGAAGCCCTGCTTTACCAAATGCACGCCGAGATCGACAGGCTTGTGGGCAGCAAGAACATTGCGTCTCGACTTCGCGTGCCGGATATCGACTTGCTCAACAAGTTCATCGTCGATTGATCGATGGTTTCGGAATCGGATTTGATCAGGGATGGAAAAATGGGAAGGCAGGAAGAGCTGAACATGGACATCATCCGCAAGAACCTGTTTTGGCCTGACGACTGAGCTGCGGGTTTCCGGGCTGCGGTTGCCCGCTGCCGCAGCCTTGCACCATACAAGTTGACAGGTTACCGTTCGATAACTATCATGGTTATCCATCGGTAACCAAAGGCGTGCAAAGATGTTTTCCCCCTGCTGTGACGAAGCATCCGCTTCCCGCTTGCCGCATTGATCGCGTATTGATCTGGACACCATGGAATCGGTTGTGCTCAGTGACGTGCTGGCCCGTCCCGACATCCGCCGTGGCGGATGTTTTGTCGATGCTGCGTTGCCGGCCATCGGCAGCGGCTTTGCGGCACTGGATGCCGAACTGCCAGGCCGCGGCTGGCCGCGCGGCGCGCTCACCGAACTGCTGTGCGATGGCATCGGCCTCGGCGAAGTCAGCCTGCTACAGCCGGCTCTCAAACAGCTTTGCGCGAACGATGGCTGGCTGGTGCTGATTGCACCGCCGCATGGCCTGCAGGCAAGTGCGTGGCGCGCTGCGGGCATCCCGCTGGAACGCCTGCTGATCGTGAATGCAGTCTCAGGCAGGCAGGGAACACGCGACGTCTTGTGGGCAGCCGAACAGGCTTTCAACAGCGATGCGCCGGCAGCAGTGGTGTGCTGGAGCAGCATGGCCAATGCCAGGGCGGTACACCGTCTGCAGTTGGCCGCCACGGCAAGCCATGCAGCGGGTTTTCTGTTCCGCCCGTCACGCGCCGCCAGCGATTCTTCGGCCGCGCCGCTGCGCCTGCAACTGGGCAATGCAAACAACATGCTCGGCATCCGCATCCTCAAACGGCGAGGCCCGCCGGCAACGCAGGCCTTGCACCTCGCCGTGTCGCGTCCCGCGCCCTGGCGCACCCATGTCAAACACGATGCCGACGCTCTGGCTCGCCCTTTGCCTGCCGCAACTGCCGCTCGACGCCTCCCCGCATCCGTCAACGAGTAGCGTTGTCGTGGAGCAGGGCAGGGTGATTGCCTGTGATACGCAGGCAACCGAGGCCGGAGTGCGGGGGGGGATGAAACCCTCGCTGGTACGTTCGTTGGCAGCAGACGCCGTGATATTGCAGCGCGATGTCGCTGCCGAAGCCGCCGCACTCGATGCGCTGGCCTGCTGGGCGGGCGCCTTCACGCCGCGCGTCTGCGTGGTGCCGCAGAAGGGTCTGCTGCTGGAAGTGGGGAGCTGCCTCACCTTGTTTGGCGGTCTCGATTCGCTGTGGGGCAAGGTACTCGCCGGTATCCGGGCACAGGGCTTTGTCGTGCGCAGCGCGGTGGCGCCCGTTGCACAAGGCGCGTTATGGCTGGCACTGGTGCGTGATGACATGCCCCGTGTCGATGGCCCACGCCTGCGGCCCGCGCTGGATGCCCTTCCGCTCTGCGATCTGGCAACGGTGCTGACAGCGAACGTCGTTGAACGGCTTGAAAGCTTCGGCTTGCAGACGCTCGGCGAAGCGCGCCGCCAACCCTCCGCGGCACTGACACGACGCATCGGCAGTCTGGCGATGACAAGAATGGCGCGTGCTTACGGCGAGTTGGCCGAGGCGCAGCAGGAGTTCGTGTTTCCGCAGCAGTTCGTTCACGGCGTCGAGTTGCCCGCACCGATCGAGAATGCCGAGGCGCTGCTGTTTGTTGCTCATCGACTGGTGCAGGCCATGACCGGATGGCTTGGCGCACGGCAATGCGGCATACAGGAGTGCAGCCTGCTGCTGCTCCACCACCACCGATCGCCGACCGCTGTCGTCTTGCGCTTCGGTGAAACCCAGCGCGATCCGGTTCGCATTGAATGGGTGTTGCGCGAACGCCTGCAGCAGCTGGACTTGCCGGCACCGGTCGAGGCAGTCAGGCTGGAGGCGAAGCGGGTGCAGCCCTTGCCCGGTCGAAGCGCGGCCTTGCTGCCCGGCGGGGCGGCGCAACATGACGGCATGCCCGCGCTCATCGAACGCCTGCGCGCCAGGATGGGCGAAGCCAATGTCCATGGCCTGATGCTGGAAGCGGACCATCGTCCTGAGCGCAATGGCCGCGCGGCGGGCAGCGGCAAAAGCGGCGCAGCCTTTGCGCATGTACCACGACCGCTTTTCCTGCTGGCAACACCGCAGCTGCTGGGCGAGTACGACGGCAGGCCGCAATACGATGGCCCCCTGCTCCTGCTCTCGGATCGGGAGCGCATCGAATCCGGTTGGTGGGATGGCGGCGAGCGGGATGCGGAAAAGACCTGCAGTGGAGACATCCGTCGCGATTATTTTGTCGCGCTGTCGCCGTCACAACGCTGGCTCTGGATCTATCGCGAGTGCGCTGTTCCGGGCGGCTGGTATCTGCATGGTTATTTTTCGTGATCAACGATGCTGCCAAGGGCGCTGGCGAGCTGCCGGATTATGCCGAGCTGCACTGCCTTTCCAACTTCAGTTTTTTGCGCGGCGCATCGCATGCCGAAGAGCTGGTGAAACGTGCGGCCGAACTGAAGTACCGCGCAATCGCCATTACTGACGAATGTTCGTTTGCCGGCATCGTTCGTGCGCATGGCGCCGCCAAAGAACACTGCATCAAGCTGCTGATCGGTACAGAGCTGAGTCTGACATGCGGCATGAAGCTGGTGCTGCTGGCAAAGAATCGCGCCGGCTACGGCAACCTGTCGGCCATCATCACGCTCGGCCGGCAACGCGCCGACAAGGGCGAGTATCAATTGAGTCGGGGCGACCTCGCCAATGGCATGCCCGATTGCCTGGCCTTGTGGTTGGCGCCAGCCGATGCGCAGGAAAGCGACGGTCTCTGGTTGCACGGCTGCTTTGTTGACCGTGCCTGGATTGGCTTCGAGCGTCACCTGTTGCCGGATGACAGGCAACGCCTTGCCCATCTGCGCGCGATCGGTCGGGCGACCGGCCTGCCGCTGGTGGCGAGCAGCGATGTGCATATGCATGTCCGCGCCCGCCGCCCTTTGCAGGACATGGTCACCGCCTTGCGCCTCAACAACAGCATCGACCAGGCCGGTTATGCCTTGTTTGCCAATGGCGAGCGCCATCTGCGTTCGCGTTTGCGTCTGGCGCAGTTGTATCCGGCGGACCTGCTAGCCGAGACCTTGCGCGTGGCGGACCTGTGCGAGTTTTCCCTTGATGAATTGAAGTACGAATATCCCGACGAGGTAGTCCCGCACGGCGAAACGCCGACCAGCTATCTGCGCCATGAAACGGAGAAGGGACTGTGCATCCGCTATCCTTCTGGAATACCGCAAGGGGTGCGCGAACAGGTCGAGCACGAGCTGGCGCTGATCCGCAAGCTTGGGTATGAACCCTACTTTCTTACCGTGTACGACATCGTCACGTTCGCGCGCAGCCATAACATTCTTTGTCAGGGGCGCGGCTCGGCGGCGAATTCGGTGGTGTGCTATGCCTTGCGGATCACGGCGGTGGACCCCAATCGTGCCAACCTCCTGTTTGGGCGATTCATCTCCGAAGAACGCAATGAGCCGCCTGACATTGATGTCGACTTCGAACATCAACGCCGCGAAGAAGTGATCCAGTACATCTATCAAAAATACGGCCGCGACCGCGCCGCGCTGACAGCGACGGTGATCTGCTATCGCACCCGGTCTGCACTGCGCGACACTGGCCGTGCGCTTGGAATCGACCGCGACAAGCTGGACGCACTGACCTCGTCGCTTGCGTGGTGGGACAAGCCCGAAGAGTGGCCGCAGCGCTTTGCCGAGGTTGGCCTCGATCCCAAGAGCCCTCGCGTCACAAAATGGCTGAAGCTGGCGCAGCAGATCAAGGGCTTCCCGCGACACTTGTCGCAGCATGTCGGCGGCTTTGTCATCAGCCGTGGGCGGCTCGATCGACTGGTGCCGATCGAGAACGCCGCCATGCAAGATCGAAGCGTGATCCAGTGGGACAAGGATGACATCGACGCGCTGGGCCTGATGAAGGTCGATGTGCTGGCACTGGGCATGCTGAGCGCCATTCGTCGCAGCTTGTCGCTGGTCTCGCTGCAACGGGGACAGTCGTTCGCGATGGAAGACATTCCGCCCAAGGATGAACAGGTGTTCGCCATGATTTCGGCTGCCGATACCGTCGGCGTATTCCAGATCGAATCACGGGCGCAGATGTCGATGCTGCCGCGTTTGCGCCCAAGGAATTTCTACGACCTGGTGATCGAGGTTGCCCTGGTTCGGCCCGGCCCGATCCAGGGCGACATGGTGCATCCCTATTTGCGTCGCCGGCAGGGACTAGAGCCGGTCAGCTATCCGACCAAGGCAGTGGAGAGAGTACTGGAGCGTACCTTGGGAGTGCCCATCTTCCAGGAGCAGGCAATGGAGCTATCGATGGTCGCTGCCGGTTTCACTCCCGGCGAGGCCGACCAGTTGCGGCGCGCCATGGCCGCATGGAAGCGCAAGGGCGGGCTGGGCCCGTTTCGCGACAAGCTGATCAATGGCATGACGCAGCGTGGCTATGACATCGAATTTGCCGAAGCCCTGTATCGCCAGTTGCAGGGGTTTGCCGACTATGGCTTTCCCGAATCGCATGCGGCCAGCTTTGCCTTGCTGGTCTATGTGTCGGCTTGGCTGAAGCGCCATTACCCGGCAGCATTCCTGACGGGCATGTTGAACTCGTTGCCGATGGGCTTCTATTCGGCGTCGCAGCTGATACAGGATGCACGGCGACATGGTGTCGAGGTGCGCCCGGTCGATGTCATGTCGAGCGGATGGGAATGCGCGCTGGAAGACATTGGCTCGCGCCATCCCGCGGTACGCCTCGGCATGAACCGGGTCAGCGGCATGGCGGCGGATGCGGCGGCGCGCATTGAGGCAGCGCGGGCCTGCCACCCGTTCGTGAGCGTGGCGGATATGGCGACAAGGGCCGGCTTGCAGAAGCGCGAACTGGAACTGCTGGCCAATGCCAATGCCCTGAGCAGCCTCAGTGGCCATCGCCGTGCGGCGGCCTGGGCAGCATCTGCGGTATCGGTGCAGGGCGATCTGCTGCAGGGGATCGAGGTGGAAGAGTCCTTGCCGCAATTGCCGGTGCCGACCGAACCGCAAAACCTGATGGCCGACTATGCCAGCCTCGGCTTCACGTTGGGGCGACATCCCTTGCACCTGCTGCGTCCGTACCTGGAAAAATTCCGCTACATCCGTGCTGTGGACCTGCGCGCCATGGCGACGCGACAACTGGCGCGTTGCGTCGGCCTGGTGACCTGCCGGCAACGGCCGGGCACCGCGACCGGCGTGATTTTTGTGACACTCGAAGACGAGACCGGCATGGTGAATGTCATCGTGCACAGCCGGCTGGCTGTGCACCAGCGCAAGGAGTTGCTCGGGTCGCAGTTGCTGGGCGTGCTGGGCGTGGTGCAGCGCGAGGGCGAAGTGATTCACCTGATCGCCAAGCGTCTGGTGGATCACGACAGCCTGATGGGTGGGTTCAGCGTGCAGAGCCGGGACTTCTGCTAGCCCGCTGGCAGCTGTTAATATCTGGCGACCAAAAACATATTCCAAAGAGGAGAAATCATGCGTAAGCCTTATCGCGTCATCATCTGGGGGCCCGGTGGCCTGGGCTCGGTCTGCATGTGGGAAGTGCTGCAGTCGCCGGCCTTCGAGCTGGTGGGCGTGCGTTGCTACGGCGAGGGCAAGAACGGCGTCGACGCCGGTACGCTGCTCGGCATCGAGCCAGTCGGCATCAAGGCCAGCAACGACATCGAAGCCATGCTCAAAATCGATTGCGACTGCGTCATCTTCACCGCGCGTGATATGGGCAACTTCAACACCGACGAAGAAATCCTTCGCATCCTCGCTGCCGGCCGCAACATCGTCACGCCCCTGCCGTACCACAACGTGCACCTGTTCCGCGATGCCGAATTCAACGCAAAGATCAATGCCGCCTGCGCCAAGGGCGGCTCCGTGTTCCACGCCACGGGCATCGACCCCGACCTGATCAGCGACCGCGTGCTGATGGGCCTCACCGGCTTGTGCACCGACATCACCTCGATCAAACTGCAGGAGAACTGGGACAGCAGCTACACCGAACCCGAGCTGCTGGCGATCGCCGGCTTCGGCAAGACGCTGGAAGAGGCACAGGCCGTGCCGCTCGCGGCGGCCGTGTCGACCAACTTCCTCAAGGCGATTTCCTATACCGTGGAAAACCTGCTGGGCGTCAAATACGTGCGCGTTGATGAAACCCACGACTACATTCCCGCGCCACACGATATCGTCAGCCACTACATCACCGTCAAGGCCGGTACCGTCGGCCGGCTCACCCACCGTTTCCGTTGCTGGGTCGAGGGACAGGAAGAGCCCTTCTTCACCATGGAATACAACTGGGTCATGGGTGACGAGATGCTGCCCGAGGGCGTCAAGCCCAAGCAGTACTGGGTGGCCGAGATCGAGGGGCGTCCGTCGCTCAAGATGGCGATCGACCTCACCGCCTCACGCAAGCACAACGACCGCTTTTACAACATCGGCAAGTTGCGCACCGAGCCCGGCTACCACGGCACCATGGCGCCCTGCATGCAGGCCATCCCGCATATCTGTGCGGCGAAGCCCGGCGTGCTGACATCCTTCGGCACCGGCCTGCATTGGATGAAGGACCTGCGCCAGAGCGTATAGCAGGGTTGAGGGTTGCAGCGCGTCGCTCGGCACGCTGCATTTTCAGTACGGACAAGGAGGAGTCAACATGAACGTCGACAACAAGGCAACAGCCACACGGTTCCTGCAGGCATTCGGCGCTGGTGATGCCGCTGCGCTCAAGACATTGGTCACCGCAGACATCAAGGTCGTCACCAAGGGCAGCGCCGACATTTCGATGACGCACGACTACGATACGATCATGCGCCTGTGCGCGGCGTTTCCGCAGATCACCTCATCAGGGGGCATCAGGTTCGAGTTTCTCAACCTGACGGCGGAAGACGACCGGGTGGCGGTGGAAGCCAAGGGTTTTTCAACCGAAATCACCGGCAAGCAATACAACAACGAATATCACTTCCTGATTTTCTTCCGCGATGGCAAGGTTTGCCTGATGCACGAATATCTGGATACCAAGCTCGCCGACGCAGTGCTCGGCAAGTATCTGACGGCGGCCTGACCATTATTGTTTCTGACCCCTTTGAAACTCAGCGCCAGCCATTAATGCAGCGTGTGATCCCGGCTGAATGGGGGCGGCATATCTGTTGAGGACTCGATTGCTCGGTCACGGTCGGCAACGAATACGCGATCTCGACCGGAATTTTTGGCGGCATAGAGTGCTTGATCGGAGATCTGCATCAGTTCCTCCAGCTTGACATTTGCGTCGTGGTCCGTGTGGGCAACGCCAACGCTCACGGTATACCTAATGGCGTTTTCGCCGTGATGAATGACAGCAGTTTTGGCGGCCAATCGTATTTTGTTGGCAATATAAATTGAACCAGCCAGATCGGTGTCGGGCAGTATCAAGGCGAACTCTTCGCCGCCGATGCGGCCAGACAAGTCACTTCGTCGCGTGTTTTGACGAATGACGTCCCCGAAGTGCTTGAGCACCTCGTCACCCGCCGGGTGACCAAAGGCGTCGTTGATTTTCTTGAATGAATCGATATCGATCGACAGCAATGAAAGCGATGTCTTGTTGCGCATTGCCGTATGGTGAGCGGAGGTGCTGCTCGCAATGAACATCGGTCGGGTAAAAAGTCCCGTCAGCATGTCGAAGGTGGCCATGCTCCTCATAACCCCTTCCAGTTCGTGAATTTGAAACAGGGTATGCACAACGAAGCCGCTGGATATCGGCGCAACCACCAGTGGAACGATAATCGAGACAGACATGCCGACCCAGGTCACCGGCAAATTCGCCAAGTGCAATGCAACAATAGTCACGACTACTGAAAGGACCAGTGAGACAAAGGTAATGACCGATACGGAGCCAAAGAAACCTAATCGAATAATCAAGTTGCGCATGCAGGGTTCTGGGGAATTGGAGTATTTGGTGGCGTGGAATGGTAACAACAATGACACAGGACATGAAAACAAATAAATGAGTCAGAGACATCGGGATTTCTTGCCGATCGACGTGTTGTGCCATTGTCGCAGGGAGAGGTAACAACGAATGCCAGATACAAAGCCAAAATGGCACTGACCCCTTTGACACCTCGCATTCGCATACGGCAGAAGAAGTCGTCCTGTTCCTGTCGGGAAGCGGGCGGGCCACGGTTGGTGACCGTGAAGTCAGATATAAAGCGGGTGACACCTTGATATTGCCACCGGATCAGGTCCATCAGATATTCGCAGAGACCGACAGCGAGTTTGTGTCGGCGACGTCATTCGGATGTGCTGTCAGCCTTCCGGATGGCGTCGTGATGGAGCTTCCGTGGCGTAAGAAGTGTCGTTGCTCTGCAACGGGCTACATCTGCACACCCGCTAAGCCGCGCTCACGTTGGCGAATCAGCCTTTTGTTGCGCCTCTGCTGTCCGACTTCGATAGCGAGTCGGCTGCGGCTTCCCAGTGTGCTTCGTCAATCCAGGTGCTGACAAAGGACTGGAATTCGATCGGTTCCAGTGCATCGCGCAGTTTTGCCTTGGCGGCGTGGGTGACGCGAGCGAAGGCCTGCACGACGTGGGCGGGTTTTGCCAGGTACGGTGCGGCATGCAGGCGCACTGCGGCGACCAGGTCTTCGCCTTCAGGCACGATCTGGTCGATCAGGCCCTGTGACCGGGCTTCGTTCATGTCGAGCATGCGACTGGAGAGCAACAGTGCCAGCGCGCGATTGGCACCCACGACACCAATCAGGTCGCTGCCGCCACCCCAGGAGGTGGTGATGTTCAGCTTGCCCTGGATGAAGCCGAGCGTGGCGGTGGCCGAGGCGATGCGGAAGTCACACGCCATGGCGAGTTCGGCACCACCCCCAAGGGCATGGCCGTTGATGGCGGCGTAGACGGGGGCAGGGCAATGACGAATGGCGTCCAGCGCCCGGCGCCCCATCGACGACACCTGCGCAGCCTGTTCGGCGGAGCGGAAGCTTGCGAGTTCCTTTAGGTCGCCGCCGGCCGCGAAGCTGCGATCGCCGGCACCGGTGAGGATGACGCACTTCATGAACTGATTGCCTTGCAGCGCAATGAAGGTATCGCGCAGCCGGTCCAGCGCGGCAAGGCTCAGCGCATTGCGTGCCTGCGGGCGATTGATGGTGACGATGACGACGCCGTCATCATCGATGCGCGTGACAATGGCGTCGTGATTGGTCGGCGATTTCATGCCGACGCATTGGCCTTGCTGGCGGCCCGCATGCGCGAGAAATCGACGACCTGGCTGGCCATCAGCTCAAGCTGTTTGGCCACGCCGGCATCCAGGCAGTTGCCTTCGCCGTCGAATATCCTTTGGCTGGTGTTGATGGCAACGCCGATCGGCGTTGGCCAGCCGCGCAAGGCGTGCACGATCGAGCGCAGCGCTGCCAGTGTCGAGCCGGTTGCCTGCCAGCCATAGGCGCAGGCAACGCAGCCGACGGCACGGCCTTCGAAGTAGGCATCGCCGTCTTCGCGCATGTCTTCGACGTAATCGAGCGCGTTCTTGATCAGGCCCGAGATCGAGCCGTGATAGCCGGGCGAGGTGATGATGACACCGTGGCTGCGGCGCAGGAGGCTCACCAACTGCTCGGCACCGGGTGAACGCTCCGGCTTCTCTGGCGCATACATCGGCAGATCAAGATCAGCACCCGCCAGCAGCGCCGTTTCGGCACCTGCTTTTTCTGCGGCCTTCAACGCGAAGCGCAACGCGACTTCTGACGACGAACCATCGCGGGTGGTGCCACCCAGGCCGACGATCAGGGGGACGAATTTCGCGGCTGGCATGCCGTCAGCCTGCGGCAATCGGGCGTTGCGCCGTGATCTTCAATCCGTATCCGGCCAGCGCGACCAGGGTGAGCTGGCTGTTGGTGAGCAATACCAGATCATGTACACCAAGGTCGGCGAGGATCTGGGCACCAATACCGTAGTCGCGCAGGCCACCGGCCGCGTCACCACCACCGGCATTGGGCTTCGGGGTGTTGTTGACGAAGTCGCTGTACTTGGTGGGCGAAGGGCCGTGAACAAAGACCACCACCCCCGTGCCTTCTTCGCCAATCATCTGCATGGCCCTGCGCAGCAGATCCTTGCGCGGTGAAATCTCGGCGAACGAATCGGCCAGCACACTCGGCGCGTGCATGCGCACCAGCGTTGATTTCTTCGGGTCGATGGTGCCCTTGATCAGCACCAGATGCTCGGTGCCGGCCACCTTGTTGAGATAGACCCTGAGCGTCCAGCTGCCGCCCCACTCGCTGACAAAGGGGCGCTCGCCAACACATTGCACCAGGTGGTCGTTGCGGCGACGGTAGGCGATCAGGTCGCGGATGGTGCCGATTTTCATCCTGTGCTGCTGGGCGAATTCGAGCAGGTCATCCAGCCGCGCCATGGTGCCATCGTCCTTCATGATCTCGCAGATCACACCGGAAGGATTGAGCCCGGCAAGCCGTGATACATCGACAGCCGCCTCGGTATGCCCGGCGCGGACCAGCACCCCGCCATCCTTGGCGACCAGCGGGAATACATGCCCCGGCGATACGATGTCTTCACGCGAGATGGACGCATCAATGGCGACGGCGATGGTGCGGGCGCGATCGGAGGCGGAGATGCCGGTGGTCACGCCATGACGTGCTTCGATGGAAACGGTGAACGCGGTTTCGTGGCGGGTGCCATTGACGCGGGCCATCGGTTCCAGCCCGAGCTGGTCGACACGCTGTTTCGACAGCGCCAGGCAGATCAGGCCGCGGCCATGAGTGGCCATGAAGGTGATCGCATCCGGCGTGGCCATTTGCGCGGGGATGACCAGATCGCCTTCATTCTCGCGATCTTCGTCGTCGACGAGGATGAACATGCGCCCGTTGCGGGCTTCATTGATGATTTCTTCTACGGTGGAAAGGCTGGGCAGCGACATGAGCGTGAAAGTGTATGGCCAGCCCGAATTGTCTCACGCTGGCAGGCCCTCATGGCCCATTGCGACATTGCCGCGTTCTTCGTTCGTGCTCAAGTCACCCGATGGCCATCCGTCACCCGGCATATGTTCGACACCATGGTGGCGATCAGGGCATGCAGGGCGAAACGGACGAGTGGCGAGACAAGCCGCAGGGACGGAGCAAGTCGGTAATGCACTGACCATGTGAGGCGGTGGCGGTTCTCGCCGACAGGTTCGAGGACGGTGACGCCTTCGTAATCGAGCAGCCAGTTCCTGAACACGACGCCACCCATTTTTCCGATGGTGTAGTTGAGCTTGTAGGGTGCTTCGAGAAAGACGATGTGCTCGTCGGCCTTGACGCCGATCTTCAGGGTCACATGCCGAACCGAGCCGACGGCGAGCACGCCGTGCGGATGAACAAATTTGACCGAACGACAAATGGGCACCCAATGCTCCATGCCCGGGCCGGTCGTCATCAGTTCATTGAGCGTATCGATGTTTCCACCGAGTTCGGCAACGACGGAAAATTGCAAAGGTGCGTTTGGCATGGGTTTCCCTCCGGGGTTCAGTGCAATGCGAAGTCGGCGCGATTGGCTTTGGCCTTGTCACTGCCCTCGCCACTTTTTGCCGCGATGATGAAGATGCGTTCGGCCGGCACCTGGCCATTCTTGACCAGCCAGTCCTTGACGGCCTGTGCGCGATGGTTGCCGAGCGTAATCAGGTTGTCGTCGCTGATGGTGGTATTGGCCATCATCAGTTTTTCCATTTCCTCGACCGGCAGGTCCTTTTGCAGCCCGACCAGATTGCGCGGTTTGGAGAAGTCTTCGTCCTTGTACACCTTGTCCAGCAGCACCGGGTATTCCTCGGGCGTGATCACCAGGGTATTGATGTCGACGCTTTGCCCCTTGTCGAGCAGCTGTTTCAGTTTCAGCTTGCGTACCTTGCGCTCGATGCCAGCGCGGCGCAGGCCGTCGCGGTCTGCATTGGGATCAAATCGGCCGGTGATGTCGAGCTTCAGGCCCGGGCGATCAACCAGTGCCTTGGCCAGCGTATTGAGCTTGGCTTCGCCGGCAGGGCTTACCGTGCTGCGACCGGGGTCGAACTCCAGCAGTGAAAGCTCTTCGCCGCCGCCAAACAGCGAACCGAGCAGGGCGAATGGCGACGTGACCGCCTTGGTGATCAGATTGCCGATGACCTGGAAAATGATGCCGGTAACGGAGAACTGCGGGTCGTCGAGAGAGCCACCTATCGGCAGGTTGATGTCGATCACACCATTGCGATCGCGCAGCAGTGCAACGGCGAGCTGCACCGGCAAGGTGGTGGCCGTCGGGCTGTCGATTTTTTCGCCGAATGTCAGCTGGTCGAGGACTACCCGGTTCTGCGCCTCCAGTTTGCGATTTTCCAGGTGATAGGCGAGGTCGAAGGAAAGCTTTCCTTTTTCGATGCCATAGCCGACGTACTTGGCCGAGTACGGCGTGAAGGGAGCGAGTTCCATTCCCTTGACGTCTGCCTTCACATCAAGAAACAGATTGCCGCTCAATGGATTGACACGGCCGACAATGTTCAACGGTGCGCTGTTGACGTTGCCGTGCAGATCAACATCGGCATTGGTCTTTGCGTCCGACGACAGGTTGCTGACGGTGCCGCCCATGTCCTTCAGGTTTGCGGCGTAGTTGGGTTTGATGAAGTTGTCACTGAAGCGGACGCTGCCGCGTTTCAACGCAATCTGGCGAATCCTGACGGGCGGCATTGGCGATGCCTGCACAGGTTCCGTTGCCTTGCTTGCAGGTGCAGGTACCGGTGCTTGTGCCGGTGTGGCGGCGGGTGTCGTAACAGCGCTTTCTTCGGTCAGGCTCTTTTGTTCCGCGCCGTCCTGTACGGCGACATCCTGCAGGTTGATGCGGCCGTTGGGATCGACGATGACCCGGGCAAAAAAATCATCCAATGCGACCTGATTGATATTCACGGCCAGGGGAGAGAGCTGCACCTTGACGCCGCGAAAGGCGAGCAGTTTCCAGCGCACAAAGTCGTTGCTGGACAGCTTGTCGACAGTCGCCAGATTGCCAATGCCGAGATCGCCATCGAATCCGCCGGTGAGCGTTCCATCGTTTGCCTGATCAAGCTTGAGTGCGGCCTTGCTCGTTACCGTGGCACTGGTAACGACAAGATTGAGCCGGTTGGTGACATAGGGCTGCAGCGGCATCAGGTCGACGCCGTCGAGGTTGAGGGCAAGGTCGGCATGCAGCGGCGCAAGCCCGACGTCGCCATTGATGCCAACATTCCCTTTCTGGTTGACCTGTGCGGCGATGTCCAGTTTTCCGGTTTTGCCCGGCGAGTTGGAGAGGTTCTGCAAACGGATGGCAAGATTTGAAATCCTGGTGATGGCCGGCTTGGTGAGCCCTTGATCTTCCATTCGCGACGTCCAGCCTTTGATGTCGACATCGGTCACGTTGATGCCAAACCCCGGAGAACCCTTGTTGGAGACCTGCGCAGCGGCCGGGCCGGGCTTGTCGGCATGATCCTTTACCGCTGCCGTATTGGGCTTGCCATTGACCAGTGCGAAATCGGCGCTGGATGAGTTGACTGAATCGATGTTGATCGTCTGCGTGGCCAGATCGACGCTGATCTTGCTGACGGTGAGATCCAGCTTGTCGACGCCTGCACCCAGTGGCCGTTCCATGACGTCATTGCGGTAGTCGATTTTGGCGCCGTGAATGCCCAGCTTGCCCAGCGCCAGCTTCAGATTGCTGGGCTTTGGTGGCGCTGTGGGTTCGGCCTTGCTGGCCGCGCCGCCTGATACCAGATGGGCGAGATTGACGCTGCCATCAGGGTTGGTGGAAACATGAAGCTCGGGTTGTTCGAGGTCCAGGCGCGCGATCGACAGCGTGTTTGACAATACATTCAGCTTGTCGAGTGTCACCTGAAGCTGCTTCAGCTTTGCCAGCGGCTTGCCGCTCAGCGCATCCATTTTCAGTTCGTTGAGTGCGGCGGTGCCTGTCAACGCGACAATGGAGCTTCCTTCCTTGGCACGTTGGAACGCGACAGACAGGTGGAGGTCAAGCCTTGCGCTTGGCAGCTTGAATTGCGGTTTGAGCGGGAGGTAGCCGACATACCTTGTCAGGTCGACGGCATCGACGTCGAGCTTGAGGTTGGCTTCCCGGCTTTCGGCAAAGGGGGTGGCCTTGCCCGTGAGCTGCAACGGTGCGCCATCGACCCGCGCGCTGAACAGGGGTTCGGTCACGACGTCAATCTGCGACGTCAGCGAGGACAGGAACGGCACGCCCAGTCGCAACTCGTCAATCACGTGTTGCATCTTCATCGGTTGATCGTCAAACGCTATGCGACCGCCCTCCACCTGTATGTTGTGGAGTGCAAACCGCGCCGGCTCCGTATCCTTTGACGGGGGCTGGCTGGCAATCAGCGCAATCAGATCGTCAAAGTTGTAGTGGTTTTCGCCGGTACGAATCAGGTGGACATCGGGTTTGTCCAGCCTGATCTCCTTGATTACCGGTGCCAGACGGAGCAGGGATTGCAGTTCGGCATTGACATGCAGGTTCTCAAAGGAGATGAACGCCGTTTTCCCATCCGGCTCCATGAGCTTGAGGCCGTGAACATCAAGCGACAGCGTGTAGGGACTGATCTCGATGCGTTCGATGCTGAGCTGCCTGTGCAGCTTTTCGGCAACCAGCTTTTCGGCCTGGGATTTGAGGATGCCAGGCAGCGCGAAATAGGCGAACAGTCCGAATATCGCCAGAAAAACAAGCGTTGCGGCAGCTGCGCGTGTGATCCAGGGTTTGTTCATCATGGTCGATATGCTGTTCATGTACTGATGGGGCCGGCGACGATGTTACCAGCGCGTTGTCTTGTGGCGTCAGCCCACGAGCGCGACGGACTTTATTTGTGCCCAGACCTGTTGGCCAACGTTCAAGCCGAGCTGATCGCGCGAGCGGCGAGTGATTCTTGCCAGAAGGATTGTTCCGGCGACATCCAGTCGGGTGAGGAGCTGCGACGGGTGATGCGTCTCGGTGAAGTCCACGATGGTCGCACAGAGGCGGTTGTTGATACTGCTGTCAGTGGGACAGGAGAGGGCAAGGCTGACATCACGCGCCTGGATGGAGACGCGTGTCCTGCTTCCGAGCGGGAGGTCTTTCAATCCTGCATGCAGGCTGCCGCCGGCAAAGTCGAGGCGCATCAAGTGGTACTCACGGTCATGTGCGCTGACGACCGCATCAATCACCACGCCAGCATCATCGCGCTGCGCCAGGGGGAGATCGAGCCGCGTGCATACTTCATCAAGCGGCCCAGCCCCAATGGCTTTGCCCTGATCAAGCAAGACCAGGTGATCGGCCAGACGCGCGACTTCGTCGAAGGCGTGGCTGACGTAAAGAATCGGTATATCCAGTTCGGTATGCAGCCGCTCAAGGAAAGGCATGATGTCGCTTTTGCGCGCGGCATCCAGCGAAGCAAGAGGTTCGTCCATCATCAGGAGCTGTGGCGAAGAGAGCAGGGCGCGTGCGATCGCAACACGCTGGCGTTCTCCTCCGGACAGTTTTTCCACGCCACGGGTGAGCAGATGGCCGATTGCCAGCAACTCGATCACGCCCGCCCTGTTACGGCTGTCCGCGGTCTGCGAGCGCCGCGCGGCGAAATCCAGGTTGCCGGCAACGTCAAGGTGAGGGAAAAGGTTGGCCTCCTGAAAGACATATCCGATGCGCCTTTGGTGGGTGGGCAGGAATCGCCCTTCGTCTTGCCATGTCTCGTCCTTGACCTGCAGGGTGCCCCGGCACTCCCGTTCCAGCCCCGCGATACAACGCAGCAGGGTTGTCTTTCCCGACCCGGAGGCGCCGTACAGGGCGGTGACGCCGGACGAGGGAAGATTCAGATCAACATTCAGCACAAATTCAGGGCGCGTGAGTTGAAGGCAGGCCGAGATGGTCATGACGATGAGTCGCGCTTCATCAGGTTCAACAGCACGAGGACAAGGAAGCTGAACAACAGCAGGGCCCCCGCCAGCCAGTGACTCTGCCCGTATTCAAGGGCCTCGACATGATCGTATATCTGCACCGACAGAACGCGCGTCGCGCCCGGGATATTCCCGCCAATCATCAGCACCACGCCAAACTCTCCAACCGTGTGGGCAAAACTCATTACCGCGGCGGTGATCAGCCCTGGCCTCGCCAGCGGCAGCGCAACGGTAAAAAAAACGTTCAGTGGCGATGCGCGAAGCGTTGCTGCCGCTTCCAGCGGCCCGCGGCCGATGGCTTCAAACGCCTGTTGCAGCGGCTGAACGGCAAAGGGCAGCGAGTAGATCATCGACCCCAGGACCAAACCGGCAAAAGTGAAAGGCAACAAACCGATGCCTGCCGCCAGCGTGAGTTGACCGATGGGACCGTTCGGCCCGAGGGTGATCAGCAGATAGAAGCCAAGCACCGTGGGGGGCAACACCAATGGCAGGGTGACGATGGCCGAGATCGGTTTTTTCAGCCACGAGCCGGTACCGGTCAGCCACCAGGCGATGGGTGTGCCGACCAACAATAGCAGCAAGGTGACAACGGTTGCCAGTTTAAGTGTCAGCCAGATGGCCAACCAATCATCGGGGGACAGGATCATCGGGGTTGAACGCAATGGCAAAGCCTCACGGGCATACCGCTTAAGCGTTTGCAGGTGACCCGGACGGCCTCGGCCGGAAAGGCAATTTCAAAAATGTTTTCGAATGACGGAACGGTGACGTAGCCATGTCTCAATCGTGCTGCGATGAACCGGATCATCAGGTCTCCCGACGTCATGTTTGCCTTGTCACGATTATACGGATCACAAATTGCAGAGGTTTCAGGTCTTTCAATTGATTGCTATTGCCGATTTTGTCTTGTTCTGGCGAAAACCCGATCAGGCACTGGATGCTTCCTACGATGTTGAGTTGTTCTGATTCGGAACTAACGTGGCAATATTCTGTCTTCATGCTAAGGATTACGGACTGTCTACAAAAAACCAATCCTTCATGTCTTCAAAAGCCTTCAATAACAAGGAGAGTCGAAATGAACAGAAAAACCGAAGCAATTTTGGTATTGGCAGCTGTTGCATTTGCCGGTTCGGCATTTGCTGCAGTCAGCGCCGAGGAAGCAAAGCAACTGGGCACCACCTTGACGGCGATTGGCGCCGAAAAGGCCGGCAACAAGGAGGGAACCATCCCCGCGTACACCGGCGAAGGCGTCAAGGCGCCGGCCAGTTATGAAGCATCAAAGGAACCGGAACCACGCGGTCGCCCGGATCCGTTCGCCAACGAAAAGCCCTTGTTTTCGATTACTGCCCAGAACGCCGCGCAATATGCAGACAAGCTGGATGGCATGGTCGAGATGTTCAAGAAATTCCCGAATTTCCGCATGGACATCTATCCCACGCACCGTACCTCGACAGTACCGAAATGGGTAGCAGACAACACATTCAAGAATGCGACTGCATGCAAGGGCATCGACAATGATTTGAAGCTCGATGGCTGCTATGGCGGTTATGCTTTCCCCATTCCCAAGAACGGAACGCAGGCCATGTGGAACCACCTGACCGCGTACGAAGCCAGTGCATGGCAGGGCATGTCGCATAGCTTCGTTGTTTCAAACAACGGCAATGTGACGCTCGTTGATGGCGCCGATTATTGGCAGCAATCCTGGTACTACGATCCCGAGCGTACGACTCCGGCCAAACCGGAAACGATCTACTGGACCGTTCGCGTAGACAGCTTGCTGCCGGCGCGACGCAATGGCGAGAAACTGGTGCTGCTTGATCCGGTCGATACGCTTGGCGTTGGTCGCCGCGCGTTCCAATATGTTCCAGGTCAGCGCCGCGTCAAACTGGCACCCGATCTGGCCTACGATACGCCTGCACCAACGGGTGGCGGCATCATAACGATGGACGATGCCAAGGTTTTCCTTGGTGCATTGGATCGATATGAATGGAAGCTGATGGGCAAGAAGGAAAAGTACATCATTGCCAACAATTTCCGTCTGGCCGATCATGTCACATGCGACGACAACAAGTCACTCACCAAGAATTTCATCAATCCGGATTGTGTGCGCTGGGAACTGCATCGTGTCTGGGCGATTGAGGGCAAGTTGAAAGCCGGTTACCGTCACATCTATCCGCGCCGCATCTTCTATTGGGATGAGGACAACTATGCGGGTGGAAGTTCGGATGAGTTTGATGCGTCGGGCAAGATCTATCGCATCAGCCATTCGCTGGCCTTCCCGTTCTATGCAAGTGAAGGCGCTGGTACTGCGGGCGATGGAACGGTTACCTATGATCTTTTCACTGGCAACTATGCCTTGCAGGGTTCCGATGCAACCAAAGGTCAAGGCAAGTGGATGATTCCGCGCAAACGCGATCTGTTCTTTACGCCGGAAGCGCTGGCAAGCGAAGGCATTCGCTAAAAGGCAACAAGATTTTGTCGAAATCGACCCCATCTGCTGCATCGGCGGATGGGGTTTTTATTTGGTGATAGCCCAAAGCGGTTTAAGATGCTGGCCAGCCGAAAATGGCGGCAAGCCGCTTGCCCGATCACCGGGTTTTCCACTTGCGGCCACGACGGGGACGATTGAACGCTTGCGACGACCGCCGAGCTCCCGGGTCGGACCGCACCCAATCATTTCAAAAAGACAATTTGGAAACTAACCATGAGCCACAAGATACTTCCTTACCTGCAATGCCTTCGAAACACATTCACGACACTTAATCCGTCATTGTCCAATGATCCGGGCCTTGCGCTGCAGGGAACCGTTGCCGCCAAGCTTCTTGATCGCATGATCGTCGATTATTCGCTGGCGATGGATTACCAGGCCGACTATTCCGCTGCACTGCTCAAATTGTTGCCGGAGATCAAGCAGGCGCTGGGTGGGAACGCCAAGGAAGCCATCGCCGAATTGCAGACCGTTGGTGACGATTTCGAACGCATGTGTTTGCTGGCCGGAGAAGTTCAACGCGCGTTGGTGACTTCTGCGACCCCGCAGTCGATCCGCTTGACCAAAGCGATGGTGGAGATGGAAGCCGAGTACAGCATCAAGGTTGACAAGGCGACGCTCGACCAGATTGCAAAGTCGGCGGCCGTCGTGCCGCAATCTTCCGTCATCCGCAATACCCGGGAAATTGATGAAAAGAAGCTGGCTGATTTCATTCGCAAGCTTTATCCGGATGAAACCGAACTGACGATCAAGAGCAGCAGTTTCATACCGGGCGGCTTTTCAAAGTTCACGGCAAACGTCACGCTAGAGAATTGCAAATCCCTGCCGCAAAACCTCGTCATGCGTGGTGACGCGGCAGCCACTTTCGGCGGTGCCTCGGTCGTAGACGAGTATCGCCTGATCAAGGCGATGTACGACAACGGTGCCTGCGTGGCGCGTCCGCTGGCGGTCGACGAATCGGGCAAGGTGTTCGGTTCGCCCATCATGCTGGTGGAAAAGAAGCCGGGCGGAATCATCGGCCACATGTTCAATTTGCCCAAGCCGAACACGACAACGGCTATTGATGTCGCGACGCAGTTGGCAGCGATCCATCGCGTGCCGCTGTCGGCGGTAGGAAATCAGGTTGATAGTGCAGACATTCCTTCAAGCCAGAAAGCACTGGCATGGCTCGAAGAGGGCCATAAGGCCTGGCTGCCGTTGAATATGCCTTCGCCGGTCTTTGAGACCGCATTCGATTGGCTAAGGAAGAACGCGAGCCTGAATGACAAGGCGCCGCGAACTCTGGTGCATGGGGACTATGGGCTCAACAATATCCTGATCGACAACGATCGCGTCAGCGCGGTTCTTGATTGGGAGTTCGCCCATATTGGAAACCCGGCATACGACCTTGGCTACTTTTATTTCATGGGCGAGGCATTGGCACCATGGGAAGTGTTTCTGGATGCGTACGGCAAGGCAGGGATGCCAATTCCGGACGAGGACCAGCTGAATTACAACATCCTCTTCGCGGCGACTCGACTGGGCGTGATGGTGGTTCAAACCAATCACGTCTTTACTTCAGGTGCAGAAATCGCGTTGGCACCGGCATTCAATCTGGCGGGCAGCTTTTATGAAGAGACCATCAGACGGATATCCTTTGCGCTGGACCGGGTGCTCTGAGTAGTCCGGCGGTTTCCTGATGCAAAGGGGCTCCAGGTTCTTGCAAACCTGGGGCCCCTTTCATTTCTGCCTCCCGACCAAGCGGGCGACCGGAGATTACAGATCGACGAGGACCGCACCGTCCTTTTCGCTTGCCTTGAATGTGGTGATGCCAGCGGGTTTCTTGCCCATTGAAATCATGCCGTGCGTCCAGTCAGGCATCGGAATCCCGACAAAGGAATTGACCCAGTCGAGGTTTTTCCCTGAGCACATGTCGAATTTGGAGCCATGCCATGGGCAGGTTATGGCGGAGCCTTCGATCTTGCCGCGCGACAGGGCCAGACCCAAGTGCGGGCATTTGTTTTCGAAGGCCTGGACCGTGCCCTTGACGCGAGTCAGGGCAATTGATTTGCCAGCGACGGATGCAACGTGAACTGCGCCTTCGACCACCTGCGCTGACTTTGCTGCTTCGGTTTTGCTCATGCTGATATCTCCTTTTGGTTGAGCACGTGAAATCAGAAACCTTGATCGGGGAAAGCGGCAACGATCGGACCGCCCTGCGCCACCGTCTTCGCCAGTGAATCAACGCCGCTGGCGACATGGCTCATGTAAAAGCGGGCAAGTGAAACCTGGGCTGCGTAGTAGCCGGTGTCGTCCTTTCCGTCCTTGATCTTTTGTGCCGCAACGGTTGCGGCGCGCCCCCACTGCCACGCACCGCAGCTGATGCCGAGCAGATGCAGAAAGGGCACGGCAACGCCGAGCGCTGCGCCCTGGTTGCCCATGCCGACGATCAGCAGGGTCTTCCCCGCTTTGCCCAGAGTGTCGATGGTTGCCTTTAGCGGCACCGCCAGTTCCGCTGCTTCAGCGAGCGGTGAAGATGCCAGTGCTGTCAGGTCTCGGACCATTTCACCGACCAGCAGCTTGAGACTTTCACCCTGATCGCGCGCCAGTTTCCGCCCCAGCAGATCCAGGGACTGGATGCCGGTAGTGCCTTCGTAGATGGTGAGGATGCGGGCATCGCGCAGATGCTGGGCGGCGCCGGTTTCTTCGATAAAGCCCATGCCGCCGTGGATTTGCACGCCCAGTTGTGCTGCTTCGTTGCCGATTTCGGTGCTCCAGGCCTTGACGATGGGAATCAGCAGCTCAACCAGGGCATGGCTCTTGTTGCGGATATCGGCATCCGGGTGGCGGTGGCTCTTGTCGATCGCGGTGGCGACAGCATAGGCGAGCATGCGTGCCGCCTGGATGCGGGACTTGATCAGCAGCAGCATGCGCTTCACATCCGGATGCTGGATGATCGCGACGTCATGTGCGCCGGTGACGGCATCGCGCCCCTGCTTGCGGTCGCGCGCATAGGCCAGCGCCTGCTGGTAGGCACGCTCGCCAATGGCAATGCCTTGCAGGCCAACGCTGTAACGCGCTTCGTTCATCATGACGAACATGTGTTGCAGGCCGTGGTTGGCCTCGCCAACCAGATGGCCGATGGCACCTTCCTTTTCGCCATAAACCATGACGCAGGTTGGACTGGCATGGATGCCCAGCTTGTGCTCGATGGCGATGCATTTGACGTCGTTGCGGGCGCCAAGCGAACTGTCTTCATTGACCAGGAATTTCGGTACGACAAAAAGCGAGATGCCTTTCACGCCCGGTGGCGCATCGGGCAGCCTCGCGAGTACCAGATGAATGATGTTCTCGGTGCAATCATGTTCGCCGCAGGAAATGAATATCTTCTGGCCGAAGAGGCGATAGCTGCCGTCACTTTGCGGTTCTGCACGTGTGCGTACGGCACCAAGATCAGAACCGGCCTGGGGCTCGGTCAGGTTCATGGTGCCGCTCCAGGTGCCGTCCACCATCTTCGGCAAGTATTTCTTCTTCAATGCCTCGGAAGCTGTGAGCACCATCGCATCAATGGCACCGATACTGAGTAGCGGCAACAGCGAAAATGCAAGATTCGACGATTGCCACATTTCCTGCAGCGGGGCCGACACCAGTCTTGAAATTGTCTGGCCACCAAACTCTTCGGGTACTGCAACGGTGGACCAGCCGGCATTGCGATATGCGGTATAGGCATCCTTCCAGCCTTTCGGGGTCGTGACCACATTGTCCTTGATGGTGCAGCCTTCGACGTCGCCAACCCGGTTGAGCGGTGCCAGCACTTCGGCGGAGAATTTTCCCGCCTCTTCAAGTATGGCGGCGGTGATGTCGGCGGTGCTTTCTTCAAGGCCAGGCAGGGCAGCGACCTGTTCGAGATTGCCCATTTCCTCAAGGATGAAGCGCATGTCGCGGATCGGTGGCGTGTAGGTACTCATTTGCCTTGTCTCCTCCAGACAGGGCGTCTGCCCCGATGCTTCATTGTAGCCAAGCCTGCTGCTATCTGGCGGCGCGCGGGGACTTTGTTGGTCTCGGCCTGGTTTTGCCGGTGCTGCGGGCTAACCTTGTTGCTGGCGTGTCAGCCGGTTGCCAGGCGGGGATCAGGTGTTTCTTGCCGTTGCCGATCAGGTCGGTGCGACCCATTTCCTTCAAGGCGTCGCGCAGCATCGGCCAGTTGCTGGCGTCGTGATAACGCAAGAAAGCCTTGTGCAGCCTGCGCTGCCGCCCGCCACGCACGATGCTTACCTTTTCGGATGTTTCGCTGACTTTGCGCAGCGGGTTCTTTTCGGTGTGCCACATCGCCGTGGCAATGGCCAGCGGCGTCGGCAAGAATGTCTGTACCTGGTCAAGGCGAAAGCCATTTCGTTTGAGCCACAGCGCCAGGTTGAGCATGTCCTCGTTGGTCGTGCCGGGATGCGCGGCGATGAAATAGGGGATCAAGTACTGCTCCTTGCCGGCTTCCTTCGAGTATTTGTCGAACAGCTGCTTGAAGCGGTCGTAGTTGCCGATGCCCGGCTTCATCATCTTCGAGAGCGGTCCTTCTTCAATGTGCTCAGGCGCGATCTTGAGATAGCCACCGACGTGATGGGTGACGAGTTCCTTGACATATTCGGGCGATTTCACCGCAAGGTCGTAACGCAGGCCCGAACTGATCAAGATTTTCTTGATGCCGGGCAGGGCACGGGCTTTACGGTAGACGTTTATCAGTGGCGCGTGATCGGTGTTGAGGTTTTCACAGACACCGGGATAGACGCATGACAGACGACGACAGGATGATTCGATTTTCGGATCCTTGCAGGCAAGCCGGTACATGTTGGCCGTTGGTCCGCCAAGGTCGGAGATGACGCCAGTGAACCCCGGCGTCTTGTCGCGGATTTCTTCTATCTCGTGGATGATCGACTCTTCCGATCGGCTCTGGATGATGCGGCCCTCGTGCTCGGTGATCGAACAGAACGTACAGCCACCAAAACAGCCGCGCATGATGTTCACGGAAAAACGGATCATCTCCCACGCCGGAATCTTGGCGTCGCCATAGCGTGGATGTGGCCGCCGCGCGTAAGGCAGGCCATAGACGTGATCCATCTCGGCGGTGGAAAGCGGTATAGGTGGCGGATTCAGCCAGACATCGCGTTCACCGTGAGCCTGCACCAATGCACGCGCATTGCCGGGGTTTGATTCAAGATGGAAAGTGCGCGAGGCATGAGCGTAGAGAATGTTGTCGCTTTTCACGACGTCGTAGGCAGGCAGGCGCACGACCGTGTGGGCTCGTGCGTCGAGCCTGGCATCGAGACGTTCCTGCCTGGTCACCAGGCGAACGGGTACTGCAGCCGCCGGCTTGTTGGCTGCCGCTGCAGGAATGCTTTGTTTTTCTTCCATTGCATACGGATCGGCGTGCATGACGGGGGCACCCGGTGTATCCACCGTGGTGGATGACGCTTCCACCCAGTCGGCGGAAGGTTTCCAGCCGTGCGGCACCATGAAAGCCGTGCCACGCAAATCACGTATTGCGTCAATCCGGTTGTCTTTTGCCAGTCGATGTGCGATCTCGATGATCGCGCGTTCGGCATTGCCGAATACCAGCAGGTCGGCCTTGCTGTCCGGCAGCACCGAACGGCGAACCTTGTCCGACCAGTAGTCGTAGTGGGCAATGCGGCGCAGCGAGGCCTCGATGCTGCCGACAACGATGTTGGCATCTGGGTAGGCTTCGCGTGCACGCTGCGCATAGACCACCACGGCGCGATCAGGACGTCTGTCGGCTGCGCCGTCCGGTGTGTATGCATCGTCCGAGCGTGGCTTCTTGTCCGATGTGTAGCGATTGACCATCGAGTCCATGTTGCCGGCGGTGATGCCGAAAAACAGGTTTGGCTTTCCCAACTCGCGAAAGTCGCTGGCTGAATGCCAGTCGGGCTGGCTGATGATGCCAACGCGGAAACCTTGCGCCTCCAGCAATCTGCCAATCAGGGCCATGCCGAAACTGGGGTGGTCGATGTAGGCATCGCCGGTGACGATGATGACGTCGCAGGAATCCCATCCAAGTTGTTCCATTTCCACCCGGGTTGTCGGCAGGAAGGGGGCAACGCCATAGCGCTTTGCCCAGTAGGGGCGGTAGCTGTCGATCGGCTTTGCGGAGTTTTGTTTTGCAGTAATCATTGCAGCCAAGTATATTCGACCAACCCCGCTTTCCATCGGCTTTTCCAGCATTTGCAATGTCCTCAAACCCGCGTTATCACCAAGGTTTCATCTGGCGTGCACTGGCGATATCGCTGCTGGTACACGGCTTGATATTGTTGCAGCCGGGTATGGGGAATCAAGGTGCGTCGGGCGTTCAGCCCACATCACTCGTTGCCATGTTGCGCCCGCAATTGTCGTCGCCCGCTGTCATGAACAATCCGGCTCATCCCGCAGTGGCGCATCCTCCTCGTTCGCAGCCCGTGCCAAATAAATTCCCCGGCGCCAGCCTGGATGCCGGCGTGCGGGCGGCTACTCAAGTTGCGTCTGACTCGGTGGCAGGCAATCCGACAGGTGTCGCTGTGGCGAGTACGGCCAGACCCATGATGCAAAACGCGGGCGAACTGGAATTTTCCGAAGGGAAAAAATCCTATTTGTTTGCCATCGCTGCCGAAGCGCGTCGCGTCAGAAAATATCCGCCGCGGGCGTTTGCTGCGGGGTGGCAGGGTACGGCGGAGATACAGATCAACGTGGCGATCGGCGGCGTGGTTCAGCCGCCCCGGCTGCACAGATCAAGCGGGTATGCCGATATCGATGAAGCCGCGTTGGCATTCGTCGATATTGCTCAGCAAAGGACCGTGGTGCCGGAAAGCTTGCGCAATCGCGCTTTTGATGTCGTGGTTCCTGTCAGCTTCACCATCAACAACCGTTAGCGTTGCAACGGATTGTTATTCGTGCGGCTGCAGTTCCAGCGCACGAAACTGGAAAGATCCCCCGGCGCGGCGGTCGGCGAAAAAATGCTGCAGCGTCAGTCGCACTGTGCGAAACGCGATCTCGTTCCAGGGGATTTCTTCCTCGTTGAACAAGCGCAATTCCAGCGTTTCTTCTCCTGCCGCAAAATCCAGATCAAGCAGTTTCGCGTGGTAGATCACGTGTACCTGGCTGATATGGGGCAGGCTGATCATGGTGGACACATCACCCAGCGCAATTCGTGCGCATGCTTCTTCAAGCGTCTCGCGTATCGCCGCAGCGCCGACAGACTCGTCGTTCTCCATGAAGCCCGCAGGGAGCGTCCATTTGCCATAGGCCGGTTCAATTGCTCGGCGGCAAAGCAATACCTGATTACCCCACATGGGCATGGTGCCCACCACAAGCTTCGGGTTCAGGTAGTGAATGGTTTCGCAGGCGTCGCAAACATGCCGCAGCATGCTGTCACCTTGGGGCACTTTGCGAACCACTTTGGCACCGCAAACGCTGCAAAAATTGACTTCCGGATTCATGCGCCGATTGTAAACCGCATTTTTCCGCCGCCGAATGCGGCATATATGGGCGATCAGGAAACAATGCGCCGAATTACAGGGCTTCTTGTTGCCTTGCTCGTGGAAACGGAATTTTGTTCAGCGACTAAGATGCTCAAACAGTGGAAAATGCCTCAAGCCAAACGCTTGGGCTAGCTGGTTCCGGCATCGGTCGAACCTTGGTTATTAAAATAAAATCAATGGAATAGATAGTGTTTGTAAGGTTTTATCTTACAAATATTTCCTGTTTACTCTGACGCAAACTTCCGCTGTCTACCTCTGTTATCAAGTCTGTGGGTAATCAAGAATGTCTCCATCGCCTCAATTGTTTACGGGCGTTTTTTAAGGAGCGCATGATGAGTCTGGCCGATACCCATAACGACATTAAAGAAGTCAATCTCGCCTACCTGATGCTGGCTCAGAACATGATTCGAGCAGATCGAGCCGGCGCCGTTTTTCGTCTCGGAATCAGCGATGAAATCGCTGACATTCTGGATCGCCTGACGCCCGGGCAAATCCTCAAGATGGCCGCTTCGGACATGCTGATCTGCAATTTCCGCTTTGATGACAAGCTGTTACTGAACTTGCTTGCCAATCATGAGCGCGAGCGTGGCGTCGGCCACTTTCATGCCGCCATTCTTGCCGCCGGCAAGCCTGTCGAAAGCGTTGTCTGACCGGAGGCGATCGCCATGCGCAATAAATCATTGATTCTGGAAGCACGGGACATCCGTCTTGCCGTTGAACTCATTGAGCTCGGCGCCCGGCTCCAGTTGCTGGAGGCGGAAACCAAGCTTTCGCGGGAACGTCTGCTCAAGCTCTACAAGGAAGTCCGCGGCGAGTCGCCACCCAAGGGCATGTTGCCGTTTTCCACCGACTGGTTCATGACCTGGCAGCCCAATATCCACGCTTCATTGTTCATGGCTTACTACCGTTTTTTTGAGAAAAACACCCAGCTGCGTGGTCTTGAACTGATCATCAAGTCGTACCGGATGTATGTGGAACAGGTGGAGAGAGGGCAGATGGAGCGTGTCCTTTCCCTGACGCGTGCATGGACCATGGTGCGATTCTTTGATGCCAAGATGTTGCAGATGGCCACATGCAAAGAATGCACGGGACATTTTGTGGCTCATGCCTATGATCCGACAAAAGGCTATGTATGCGGCCTTTGCCACATGCCTGCCCGTGCCGGCAAGACCCGAAAGGCCATTGCGGCCGCGGCAGCCAGCGCGGCTTGACCCCCGGTTTTCGACACCCCCTCAGTGGCAACACTGAGGGGGTTTTTGTTTGTGCGAAAACTCTGTGAGACACTTCAGAGTCGTCAATTGCTGTCGTTAAATGACAGGTGTGCGCCCTCAATGGCCGGGTGCCCCCTCGAGGGTCTATAAATGTTTGTCATCATTGGATATATCGTCATCGTCGGGTCGGTGCTGGGTGGCTATGTGCTGGCGGGCGGCCATCTTGCGGGGTTGTTTCAGCCGACCGAGCTTTTGACCATTGCAGGTGCTGCCGGCGGCGCATTTTTTGTCGCCAATTCGCCCAAAGTGGTGAAGGCAACATTGAAGACGATACCCAAGGTTTTCAAGGGGTCCAAGGTCAACAAAGCCCTGTACATGGATTTGCTGGCCATGATGTACGAGATATTGGGCAAGGTTCGCAAGGAAGGGTTGATGTCGATCGAAGGCGATATCGAGGATCCTCATGCCAGCCCCATTTTTTCAAAATACCCCACCATCGCCCACGATCATCACTTGATAGAGTTTCTGACGGATTACCTGCGCATGATGGTGGGCGGCAATCTCAATGCGTTCGAGATTGAAAACCTGATGGATAACGAAATCGAGACCCACCATCAGGAAGGCCATATCCCGATTCATGCCATCGCCCGCGTCGCCGACGGTACCCCTGCATTTGGTATCGTTTCCGCCGTCATGGGGGTGGTGCATACGATGGGTTCGGTCGGCCTGCCGCCAGCAGAGTTGGGCGAATTGATCGGTGCCGCGCTGGTGGGCACTTTTCTCGGCATTTTGATTGCCTATGGTTTCGTCGCACCGTTGGGTAACGCGCTGGAAGGCAAACTGGAAGAGGAAACCAAAGTCTACCAATGCATGAAAGTCGTTCTGCTCGCCAGCATGAATGGTTACGCACCCCAGGTCGCCGTCGAGTTCGGGCGGAAAGTGCTGTTCTCTTCCGATCGTCCGTCCTTCCGTGAACTGGAAGATGACCTCAAGTCGCGCAAGAGCAAGTAATCCAACCTGAGACAGCGCAGCAAGAGTCCATATCGTGAGCGACAACACCCAGCAACCCATCATCGTCAAGCGCATCAAGAAGGTCGCCGGCGGCCATCATGGTGGTGCGTGGAAGATTGCCTATGCGGACTTCATGACGGCAATGATGGCGTTTTTCCTGCTCATGTGGCTGCTCGGGTCGACCACCAAGGGCGATCTCAAGGGCATTGCCGACTATTTCAATACGCCGCTCAAAGTTGCCATGGCCGGTGGCTCAGGTTCGGGTGACTCCTCGTCCATCCTCCAGGGGGGAGGGGAAGACCTGACTCGTGCCGCCGGCCAGGTAAAGCGCGGAGAAACAGAAGCAAAGCGGCGCACTATCAATCTTCAAGCCTTGAAAGCTGACTTTGAGAGAGGTGAGAAAGTAAAGCTTGAGTCACTCAAGGGGCAACTTGAGACATTGATTGAATCAAGCCCGATGCTGAAGCAGTTCAAGAATCAGATGCTGCTTGATCTGACGACTGAAGGTTTGCGCATCCAGATTGTTGACGAAAAAAATCGTCCCATGTTTGATTCGGCGAGTTCGGAACTCAAACCCTACACGCGCGAGATATTGCGCGAGATCGGGCACGAACTGAACAAGGTGCAAAACCCCATATCACTTGCCGGGCACACTGATGCTGCTGGCTACGGTGGCGGTGGGGTTGGCTTTGGCAATTGGGAGCTATCGACCAATCGTGCCAATGCGTCGCGTCGCGAGTTGGTCGCGGGCGGCATGGCCGACTCGAAAATCATGCGGGTAGTGGGCCTTTCGTCTACCGTGCTGTTCGACAAAAAAGACCCGTATAACCCGATCAATCGCCGTATCAGCATCATCGTGCTCAACCAGCGCACCGTCGACGCCATTCTCAATGACGGACAGGAAAACGATCAGGATGGCGGTGGCTTCATTGGTGCCAATGGCCTGCCGGTCGGGTCAGATGCAGCACCGACGCAGCAGCAGCATTAATTGCGCGGCGAACAGACAAACACGGGTATTTCACGCGTAGTGAGCTTCTGGTAGGCATCGAAGCTGCCGTAGCTTGCTACTACCTTTGGCCACAGAGTCTGCCGTTCTGCGGAAGAAGCCTCGCGCGCCAGCATCTTTCGTTTTTGCGCGCCCAGCTGAATTTCGATCTCCGGCTGTGCCTTGAGGTTGTAGTACCACACGGGGTGTTGTGGCGCACCGCCGAGGGAAGCCACGAGCAGCACATTGTCGCCATCGGCCGTGTACATCAGCGCAATGGTTTTTTGCTTGCCGCTTTTGTGTCCGGTCATCGTGACCAGGCATATATCGCCGCCTTCGGCCTTGTTGATCAGCCGCCCGCCACTCAGGCGATAGACCACCACGTTGATCCATGTGACAAAACGCACCAGTAGCTTTTTCGTGGCGGCACGGCTTTTCAGGCCTTTTTGGGTATTCTCGTTGTTCATTGAAAGACTCCCTGTAATTGCGTATTGAGTGAAAAATTCATCCGGCGAATAGTACGGTACGATTCGCGCTGACCTGTTTCATCACTGTATTTGGAGGAGTCACAAATGGCAATTGAAATTCCCGCATCCGTCATCGAGCGCATGGCGACCGAACAGAACATCTGGCTCACCACTACCCGTGCCGACGGGCAACCCCTGCCCAACACGGTATGGTTTCTGTGGCGCAACGGCAGCTTTTTCGTTTCCACCGCTCCCGAGGCCATCAAGGCAAAAAACATGCGCCGTAATCCGCTGGTCTCGCTCAACATGAATACCAGCAGCATGGATGGCTCCGACATTGCGATCTTTCATGCCAAGGCCGACTTTTCCTCGCCGGCAACGGAGGATGATTTTCAGGCCTACCTGACGAAGTACAAGGAGGGGATCGCCGCGCTCGGCTTTACAGAAGAATACCTTCGTTCCGACTTTGTGCTGATCAGGTTGCAGCCCCTCAAATATCGGACTGTGGTCTGGGACTAAGCCCTTGTCAGTTGCCCGGAGCACGCGATTCCGGTGAACTCAGGAATGGACGGCGTTGTTATGGGTACAGGCTGAATTGCCGCGTGCAGCTTGCGCGATTTTTCTCAGCTTCGGGATTGTCTGATAGCTGCAGCAGTTTTTTCAAAATGCTATTCCAGCATCGAGGGCAACATGGCGACGCGCAGCATTGCGTGGACGGCACTGTCTTCAGACGTTGAGCGCAACCACCATACCGCCCCCTTCTTGATTTCCCAGTAATGTGTATGGCCAGCCATCAGCAGGGCGGCAAGTTGCCCCAACGTTGGCTGGTGACCGACGAGCAAGACACAATTGTCATCAGGCCAGCGTGACGCGCTGAGATAGTCGCTAATGGCCGCATCAGTGAACAACAAGTCGCTGGTTTGGTACTTCCTGCCGAGCGCATCGGCAGTTTGCCGCGTCCGGATCGCGGGGCTGACGAGGATGCGGGTGTCGTCCGGTAATTGCGGGTTCAGCCAGCCGGCAATTTTTTGTGCCTGCTTCAGGCCCTTGCCGGTCAGGGCGCGCTCGGTGTCGCCGATGTCACCGTAGGCATCTTCGGCTTCCGCATGGCGCCACAGAATAAGGTCCATGTCATTTCTCCACTTTGGGCAGGCGGGCATTCTGCAGTTTTTCTACGGCCCCCGGTACGCTGGCAAGCAGTCTTGCATAGCGCTTGCCATGCCAACCGCCGATCAGGCTGACGGCTTCGCGCAACCCCGGGTCGTCATCGGCGCAGGCCATCAGCAGGGTACCGGCATTGGCGAGATCGTTCAATTGCCCCAGACTGTTCTGCAGTCGTGCAAGTTGTCTGGCCAGTTTTGCCGTGCGCTGCGCGGGGAGCAGGGGAGAGAGAAAATCCAGCGCATAGCGCAGTCGCTTGGCGCCGATACGAAGCGCGTGTAGTGATGCAGGATCATCCTGTCGTGCCACCTGCGCCAGATGAAGCATCTTGCGTTGCAAGTGCCTGAGTCGTTGATTGGCGAATTCGGCGAATTGATTTGACGTGACCTCATTGCCGGGCAACAGTTGGTTGACTGCCCGCATTGCTTGCAATACGAAATGCCCATACGCCGGATCGTTGAGCGTCTCAATGGCAAGCAGGCGTGCCTTGCGGCGTTGGGCAGCCACGGCGCCGGCCAAGTCGGCAATGCGGGGTTCAGCGGGAATCGCCACCATCACCGGATCGACGATTTCGTCGGTCAGTACGTCCAGATCCCGGGTGGTGCCAAGGACCCTCATCAGGTCGTGCAGGGGCGGCAGCAGGTGTTCACAAAAGTTCACCGGCAACAGTGGCTGAAACAGACGGAAAGAAGCCCGCAAACGGCGCAGGGCAACGCGCATCTGGTGAATGTATTCCGCATTGTCGCTGTGGACCGAGCCGTGGTGGTTCAACTGCAGGTGGTCAAGTCCTGCCAGTGCGATCTGGCGGAAGGCTTCAATCGGCTTCATTGCGCTGTCCACCATGACTGGAGCAGCATTCACCGGCATTTCCTTCTTGCCAGTGAACAGCGCATAGCCTCGCTCGGCCTTCGAGCGCGGTGTCGGATTGAGAGAGAAACCTTGTGCCAGCCGATCCGCCAGCAAAAAAATGTCGTCGACACTGCCGCCTGCCAGCTCGATTTCCACTTCCGAAATTACGCTGGTTCTGCCGCCGGCGGAGATGTCGCCGTGATCAAGCATCAGCAGCAGGTCGGCATTGGTAGCGTGAATGATCCACGTGGTACGCATGAAATTGGTTTCGAATACCGGGACGAGGCGTGACTTGAAACGCTCCAGCAGCTTGCGTGTCCGTGCGTCGGTGACGGCATCAAAATCAAAGCTGCCGCCATATTGGCCTTCCCATTCCGGCCGCGAGGACAGGCCGCCTTGCGACAGGCCCGCGCATTTGATGGTTTGCAGCCATCGCCGTCGGCTACGGCGCAGGCGCAAGGCGATGCCATTGCAATGCAGGGCCAGGTCAGGTGTGTCGTAATAGATGTTGACCAGCCGCTCATTGCGGCGGGAAGCGGCTTCACGCAGCAGCGGGCTGCGCAGCAAGCGACGCTGTTCGCCCTCAGGCAATGCCAACTTGAGTTCTACCTCGTGTCCCATCAATACATGTTCACGATGATTGGATTTCTGCCGACCATTTTCCTGATTTGCCGCCGGATTTTTCGAGCAAGCGGATGTTGCCGATGACCATGCCACGATCTACTGCCTTAACCATGTCGTAGATGGTCAGCAGGGCGACTGACACCGCTGTCATTGCCTCCATTTCGACCCCGGTGCGGCCGAGCGTCTCAGCCACCACTTCGCATTCGATGGCATGCGCATTGGCGTCAGCGAAAAATTCCACGGCGACATGCGTGAGGCCCAGCGGATGGCATAGGGGAATGAGGTCGCCGGTCTTCTTGGCAGCCTGTATGGCGGCGACGCGGGCGATGCCGAGGACGTCGCCTTTTTTGGCGGTGCCGTTGACGACCAGGTCGAACGTCGCCGGTTGCATGCAGATGCGACCGCTGGCGCGGGCCAGCCGTCGGGTCTCGGCCTTGGTGCCGACATCGACCATGTGGGCCTGACCCGAAGCATCAAAATGACTGAGTTTCATAGGCGTTTCAAGATGTTCCCGAATATTTACCCGCTGTAACACTTCAGCCTGCCCACCGATTAGAGAGCGATCGCCGAGGCGCAAGTCCGAAACGGTATCATAGGCCGCATGAAAAGAATTCTGATAATTGGCATCGTCCTTTCATTGATCCTGCCAGCCCCCGTCTTCGCCGAAGGACTGCCTGATCTCGGCGAGTCGGCAGAGAGCGATCTGTCCCCGGCGTCGGAGCGCAAGGTCGGCGAAGAGGTGATGAATGACATCCGCCTGCACGAAACGACCTATCTGGACGACC
>CANJXH010000008.1 GCA_947478755.1 Betaproteobacteria bacterium
GAACGGGCCGCTCGGCGTATTCGAGTTCGACCAGTTCGGCGGCGGAACCAAGATGATGGCCGCGGCCATCGCCCATTCGCCGGCCTTTACCATCGCCGGTGGCGGCGATACGCTGGCGGCGATTGCGAAGTACCACATCGAAAACCAGATCGGTTACATCTCCACCGGGGGTGGCGCCTTCCTCGAGTTCCTCGAAGGCAAAACCCTGCCCGCAGTTGAAATTCTGGAACAAAGAGCCACCCAATAAATCATGCAACGTGCCACCAAAATTGTCGCGACCCTCGGACCGGTTTCATCGGATCACAAATCGCTGACAGCTTTGGTGGAAGCCGGGGTAAATGTTGTCCGCCTCAACTTCTCGCACGGCACGGCAGACGATCATCGCAAGCGCGTCGAGCTGTTGCGCGACATCTGCAAGGCGACCGGGCGTACTGTCGGCATCATGGCCGACCTGCAGGGCCCGAAGATCCGCATCGGAAAATTTGCCAACGGCCCGATTCACCTCAAGGCCGGCCAGGGCTTCGTGCTTGATACGGCCTGCAAGCTGGGCGACGAACAGCGGGTCGGCCTCGACTACCCCGAACTGATTGACGACGTGACGGTCGGCGACGTGCTGTTGCTCGACGATGGTCGCGTGGTGATGGACATCGAACGTATCAGCAACGGCGAAATTTTCTGCCGCACGCGCCACGACGCAGAGCTGTCGAACAACAAGGGCATCAACAAGCAGGGTGGCGGACTTTCCGCACCGGCATTGACGCCGAAAGACATGGAAGACATCAAGACGGCGGCGTTTCTCAATGTCGATTACGTCGCGGTTTCATTTCCCAAGTCGGGCGCCGACATGCACCAGGCGCGCGAGCTGCTGACGGCTGCGGGTTCCGACGCGCTGGTGATCGCCAAGATAGAGCGGGTCGAGGCGATTGCGAACCTGGAAGACATCCTGCTCGCCACCGATGGCGTCATGGTCGCCCGCGGCGATCTGGCGGTCGAGGTCGGCGACGCGGCGGTACCGGCGCTGCAAAAGCGCATCATCCGCACCTCGCGTGAACTCAACAAGTTCGTCATCACCGCCACGCAGATGATGGAGTCGATGATCCACAGCCCGGTGCCGACGCGCGCCGAAGTGTCGGACGTCGCCAATGCGGTGCTCGATGGCACTGATGCGGTGATGCTGTCGGCTGAAACCGCCTCGGGCGAATATCCGGTGCAGACGGTCGAGGCCATGGTGCGCATTTGCGTCGAGGCGGAAAAATCAGCGGAAGTGGCGCTGGACAAGGACTTTCTCAATCGCGTGTTCACGCGCATCGACCAGTCGATCGCGATGGCCACGCTGTTTACCGCCTTCCACCTCAAGGTGAAGGCTATCGCGTCGCTCACCGAATCCGGCTCCACTGCGCTGTGGATGTCGCGACTGCATTGCGGCGTGCCGATCTACGCATTGACGCCGAAGATTCGCACACGTTACAAGGTCAGCATCTTCCGTGACGTTACACCGCTGCTGATGCGCACGGTGGAAAGCAATCGCGATGAACTACTGCGCCACGCCGAAGAGGCACTGATCAAGGAAGGCGCCGTGGAACCGGGCGACCTGATCGTGTTCACCGTCGGCGAGCCGATCGGCCAATCTGGCGGTACCAACACGCTGAAGATCGTGCGCGTCGGCAGCAACAACTGAATCCAGTTTCAAACACACTACATTCGACAATTTTTACCGGAGAACATCATGTCACTCGTATCGATGCGCCAGTTGCTCGACCACGCTGCCGAAAACGGCTATGGCCTGCCCGCCTTCAACGTGAACAACATGGAACAGGTGTGGGCCATCATGGAAGCCGCCAATGAAGTTGGCGCGCCAGTGATCATGCAGGCCAGTGCCGGTGCGCGCAAATATGCGGGCGAAGCCTTTCTGCGCCACCAGATTCTTGCTGCGCTCGAAGCCTATCCGCACATCCCCGTCGTGATGCATCAGGACCATGGCCAATCGCCGGCGGTCTGCCTGTCGGCGATTCGCTCCGGCTTTACCAGCGTGATGATGGACGGCTCGCTGATGGCTGACGGCAAGTCGGTCGCCAGCTACGACTACAACGTCGCGGTCTCGAAACAGGTTGTCGAGATGGCGCACTCGATTGGCGTCACCGTCGAAGCTGAACTCGGCGTGCTCGGATCGCTCGAAACCATGAAGGGCGACAAGGAAGACGGCCACGGCGCCGAAGGCACCATGACCCGCGAACAGTTGCTCACCGATGTCGAGCAGGCCGCCGACTTTGTTGCCAAGACCCAATGCGATGCGCTGGCCATCGCCATCGGCACCTCGCATGGCGCCTACAAGTTCACCAAGAAGCCGACCGGCGACATCCTCGCCATCGGCCGCATCAAGGAAATTCACGCCCGCATCCCGAATACGCATCTGGTGATGCATGGCTCGTCTTCGGTACCGCAGGAGCTGCTGGCCGAGATCCGCGAGTTCGGCGGCGACATGAAGGAAACCTACGGCGTGCCGGTGGAAGAAATCCAGGAAGGCATCAAGCACGGCGTGCGCAAGGTGAACATCGATACCGACATCCGCCTCGCCATGACCGGCGCCATCCGCCGCTACTTCGGCGAGAACCCTTCGAAGTTCGACCCGCGCGATTACCTCAAGCCCGCGCGCGAAGCCGCGAAGAAAATCTGCCTCGCGCGCTACCAGCAGTTCGGCTGTGCCGGCCAGGGTGGCAAGATCAAGATCATCCCGCTAGACAAGATGGCAGAACGCTACACAAAAGGCGAACTCAACCAGATCGTGAAATAAGCAAAACACCCCATGACCCAAACGCTTTTTGAATCCAGCATCACCAGCCTGCAACTGCTTGGCCGCGGCAAGGTGCGCGACATCTATGCCGTCGGCGACGACAAGCTGCTGATCGTCGTGACCGATCGCCTCTCGGCCTTCGACGTGATCCTGCCCGACCCAATCCCGGACAAGGGGCGCGTGCTGACCGCGATTGCCGATTTCTGGTTTGGCAAGCTGGCGCACGTGGTGCCAAGCCAGCTGACCGGCATCGATCCCGAAACCGTGGTTGCCAGCGACGACGAGCGCGCGCAGGTGCGCGGCCGCTCAATGGTGGTGAAGCGCCTGAAGCCGCTGCCGATCGAAGCCGTCGCACGTGGCTACCTGATCGGCTCGGGCTGGAAGGATTACCAGAAGACCGGGCAGGTATGCGGCATTGACCTGCCGGCCGGCCTGCAGTTGGGGCAGAAGCTGCCGCAACCCGTATTCACTCCGGCGACCAAGGCCGAGATGGGTGACCACGACGAGAACATCGACTACGCGACGGTGGAAAAGCTGATCGGTGCGGAACTCGCCGCCAAGGTGCGCGACATCACGCTGCGCCTTTACCGCGAAGCCGCGGCCTTTGCCGGCGTCAAGGGCATTATCATCGCCGACACCAAGTTTGAATTCGGCCTCGACGATACCGGTCGCCTGTATCTGATCGACGAAGTGCTGACGCCGGACTCGTCGCGCTTCTGGCCTGCCAGCGAATATCAGGTTGGCATCAGCCCGCCCAGCTTCGACAAGCAGATCGTGCGCGACTACCTCGAAACCCTGGACTGGGACAAGAAGGCGCCGGGCCCGAAACTGCCGCAAGCCATCATCGACAAGACCACCGCCAAATACAACGAAGCCCTGGCCCGACTCACCGGCGCCTCGGAATAAGCCATGAATCCGCTACTCGATTTCTCGGGCCTGCCCCGCTTCGACACCGTACAACCAGAGCACGTTGCGCCGGCCATTGATCAGTTGCTCGCCGAAAGCCGTGCGCTGATCACCAGACTGCAAGCGGACGCGACGCCCGCGACGTGGGATGCCTTTGTGCAGCCGCTCACCGATGCCGGCGAACGGCTGTCGCGTGCCTGGGGCATCGTCGGCCATCTGCACTCAGTCAACGACGTGCCGGCATGGCGCGAGGCCTACAACGCGCAGCTGCCGCAGGTCTCCGGTTTCTATGCCGAGTTGGGACAGAACCTGGCGCTGTTCGCCAAGTACAAGGCCTTGCAGCAAAGCGCCGAATACGCGACGCTCTCCGCCACGCGCCGCCGCATCATCGACAACGACGTGCGCGACTTCCGCCTCTCCGGTGCCGAACTTGCCGAAGACCAGAAACCGCGCTTCAAGGAAATTTCGGAAGAGCTCTCTGCCCTCTCCGCAAAGTTCTCCGAAAACGTGCTCGACGCCACCAATGCCCACGGCGAGTGGGTCGAGGACGAAGCATTGCTGGCCGGCATCCCCGCCGATGCCGTTGCTGCTGCCAAGGCCGCTGCGGAAAAGGACAGCAAGCCTGGCTGGAAGTTCACGCTGCACCAGCCCTCCTACATCCCGGTGCTGCAGTACGCCGACAACCGCGAATTGCGCGCGCGCATGTATCGCGCGTCGGCCACCCGCGCTTCCGAGTTCGGCAAGCCGGAGTGGGACAACACGCCATTGATCGACAGGATACTTTCGCTGCGCGCCGAAGAATCGAAGATGCTCGGCTACGCCAATTACGCCGAAGTCTCGCTGGTGCCGAAGATGGCCAACACGCCGACGCAGGTTGCTGCCTTCCTGCGCGACATCGCCGCCAAGGCGCGGCCCTTCGCCGAAAAGGATGTTGCCGAGCTGCGCGATTTCGCACGCCAGGAACTCGGCCTTGACACGCTCGAAGCCTGGGACATGGCCTATGCCTCGGAAAAACTGCGCGAGCAGCGTTATGCTTTTTCGGATGAGGAAGTCAAACAGTATTTCCCCGAACCGAAAGTGCTGGCCGGCCTGTTCCGCGTCATCGAATCGATTTTCTCCGTCAAGCTCGAAGCCGATACGGCGCCGGTGTGGCACCCGGCGGTGCGCTTTTTCCGCATCGTCAAGAACGGTGAGCTGGTCGGACAGTTCTACCTCGACCTTTACGCCCGCGACACCAAGCGCGGCGGCGCCTGGATGGACGAAGCGATCACCCGCCGTACGCTGGCGGGCAGCATCCAGAAACCGGTCGCCTACCTCAACTGCAATTTCCCGGCGCCGGTCGGTGACAAACCCGCGACCTTCAGCCACGACGATGTGATCACGCTGTTCCACGAATGCGGCCACGGCCTGCACCACCTGCTGACCCGCGTTGATGAGCTTGCCGTCTCCGGCATCCATGGTGTGGAATGGGATGCGGTCGAGCTGCCCAGCCAGTTCATGGAAAACTTCTGCTGGGAATGGGACGTGCTGCAAGGCATGACCAAACACGCCGAGACCGGCGCGCAATTACCGCGCGCGTTGTACGACAAGATGATCGCAGCAAAGAACTTCCAAAGTGGCATGCAGACCCTGCGCCAGATCGAGTTTGGCCTGTTCGACCTGCTGCTGCACAGCGAATTCGTTCCTGCGCCCGGCAAGCCCTTCAAGCCGCTGCTCGATGCGGTGCGAAAGGAAGTCGCCGTCACCGTGCCGCCGGAATGGAACCGCTTCCCGCAAAGCTTCTCGCACATCTTCGGCGGCGGTTACGCCGCCGGCTACTACAGCTACAAGTGGGCCGAGGTGTTGTCGGCCGATGCCTACGAAGCCTTCGAGGAAGCGGCGAAGACCAGCGGCAGCACGCTCGATGCCGCGACCGGCGAACGCTACTGGCGCGAGATTCTGTCGGTGGGCGGTTCGCGCCCGGCGATCGAATCGTTCAAGGCCTTCCGCGGTCGCGAACCGCGACCGGATGCGCTGCTGCGCCACAGCGGCATGGCGCTGGCTTGACCGCATGAATCGCGCCTTCCTCTGTGGCCTCGCTGCTGTCACCCTGATGCTGGGTGGTTGCAGCAAGCTGACGGAAGCCAACTATGCAAAACTCAAGACGGGCATGAGCTATGAAGAAGTCACGCAGCTCATCGGCCGTGCCGACCAGTGCAGCGAGACGGTTGGGCTGAAGCACTGCGTGTGGGGAAATGCGGAGCGTGGCGTCACGGCGGATTTTGTCGCCGACAAGGCCCTGGTGTTCTCCAGCCAGAACATCCGCTAGGCGACACAGCGCCGAATTTGTCCGTGGTATCTTGATGGTCACTGATCCGAACATGGGTCACGAATCATTACGCCGCTCTACTGAAATCCATGTCACTCGAAACCTGGGAACTGCTGAGTTACGTCGTCACGGTGGTTGGCTTGCCGCTGGCGATTTTTGTTTTCCTGTTCGAGCAGCGCAAGGAGCGTGAGAACGAGGAGGAAGAGGTTTATCAGCTGCTGTCGGACAACTATCAGGACTTTCTCAAGGTGGCGCTGGCGCACCCGGACCTGCGGCTGTTTGCAGACACTGAAACGCCGGCGATGAGCGAGGAACAGAAGGAACGGCAATACATCATCTTCGCCATGCTGATCTCACTGTTCGAGCGCGCCTACCTCTTGCTGTACGAAGACGTGATGTCTCCAAAACAGGCGCGGCGCTGGAATTCCTGGGAAGACTACGTGCATGAGTGGTGCGGTCGTGCCGACTTCCGGGCCAGCCTGGACAAGCTGCTGCGCGGTGAGGATGAGGATTTCGCGCGTTATGTGCGACGCATTGCAACGGCGGAAAATGGCAGTTGATGGCAGCTGCGTCGAAGGCATCAATTCAGTCCTTTGCACCGATTGCCGATCACAAATCACGCGTGCTGATTCTCGGCTCGATGCCGGGCAATGCCTCGCTGGATGCCGGCCAATACTATGCGCACCCGCGCAATGGTTTCTGGCCGATTGTTGCGGCATTGACGGATGTAGCAGCTGATAGCCATTATGCCGAACGAACCCGCGGCCTGCTGAAAGCGGGCATCGCGCTGTGGGATGTACTGGCCTGTTGCAGCCGCAATGGCAGCCTCGATTCGGAGATCGACATTGCGACTGAAGTCGCCAACGACTTCAGCGGGTTTCTTGCAAAACACCCGACCGTCACCCATGTGTTCTTCAATGGCGGCAAGGCCGAACAGTCCTTTGCGCGCCATGTGCGCCCGCTACTTGGTGCGCGGCCTTTGCACATGCAGCGCTTGCCGTCGACCAGCCCCGCTCATGCCGGTTTGCCGTTGGCGGCGAAGCAGGCGGCCTGGCTTGCGGCGATCCGCCCGGCGCTGCAGGCAGGGCGAATCGCGTAGCGCCTAGTCGAGCTGCTCGATGCCGGCGACCTGCCAGCCACCCTTGCCGCCGCGAGCGCTGACCAGATGCCAGACTTCATCCACCGGTTGCGGATTGGCGTTGGCCTCTTCACGTACCAGACCGACAAAGCGCACGCTGACCACACGGCGATTGCCTTCGTCTTCGACATTCAGCACAGTGGCATCGATGCTGACCACGTCGGTTTCCTGCTTGGTGTCGCCGCGCTCGGCAATCGAGAGACGGATTTCGGCAAACATTTCCGGCGTGGTGAACTCGCGGATGTCGTCGAGATTGCCGGCGTCATTGGCGGCCTGCAGGCGAATGAAGTTGAGCTTCGCCGAGCGCGCGAAATCCCTCACATCGAAATCGGCTGGAATGTGCCCGGCACGGCCCGATGCCGGCGCCCCGGTTCCAGGCGCGGCGGCGGGATTCGCCCCTGCGGGACCAAAGGCCGGCAAGGGGTTGCGCTCGAACACGTTGCGCTGGTCCTGGCCGGAACCGGCGGCGGCGTACTGCATGCCGTTCGATGCACCGGCACCATTGCGACGTCGCATGAAATAGCCGATCACCATCATCACGACCGTCACCAACAGGAACATCGTCACCATCGAGGCGAGCTCGCCGCCAAACCCGAAATGCGACGCCAGCGCTGCAATGCCGAGGCCGGCGGCAAGGCCGGCCACCGGGCCCATCCACGACCGCGCCGGCGAAGCGCTTGCCTGGGCTGCAGTGCTGGCACCGGCGGGTGCCGGTGCTGCTGACGGGGCCTTGTTTGGCGCAGAAAACTGCCGCTGCATGCCGGATGTCTTGCCCCCCCCGAAACGCTTGGCGCTGGCCTCGCTGCTGGCCAGCGAGAGGCTGACTGTAAGGATGAGGGCTGCTGCGGTCGCAAAAAATGAACGGAATTTCATGATGACTCCTTGTGTGGTCAATCGGATGATTGGGGGCTGGGGATGCGTTGGTCCGAAACGTAATGCGCATGCAACTCGACCGGCTTCGTCACCCGCTTGCGCAGGCGGATGTTGAGCATTTCGACGCAGACCGAGAACGCCATCGCGAAATAGATGTAGCCCTTGGGTACGTGGTGGCCGAAGCCGTCGGCTAGCAGCACGACGCCGACGACGACGAGGAAGGAAAGCGCCAGCATCTTGATCGTGGGGTGGTTGGACACCACGCGACCAATGGACGGCGCGAACAGCATCATCAGGCCGACCGAGACAATCACGGCAGCGATCATTACCTTGACCTCGCTGACCATGCCGACTGCGGTGATGATGGAGTCGAGCGAGAACACCAGGTCGATGACAATGATCTGGCCGATGGCGGCGGCGAAACCCGATACCGACTTGTGCTGCGCTTCACCCTCTTCGCCTTCCAGCAGCTGGTGCACCTCGGTGGTGCTCTTCCAGATCAGGAACAGGCCACCGGCGATGAGGATCAGGTCACGCCCGGAGAAGCCGATGTCGAACACCGTGAATACCGGTTCGGTCAGGCCGACGATCCAAGATAGGGCAAGCAGCAGACCGATGCGCATGAACATCGCGAGGAAAAGGCCGATGCGGCGCGCCAGTTCCTGCTGCGCCTTCGGCAGCTTGTCGACAAGGATCGATATGAAGATGATGTTGTCGACGCCAAGGACCAGCTCCAGCGCGGTAAGCGTGAGGAAGGCGATCCAGATGTCGGGGCTGAGCAGGAGTTCCATGGTGACGACTTGTCCGGTTGATTACTGGAGGCGCGCGCCTTCGAGCGCGGCGATGCGTTCTTCGAGCGGCGGATGGCTGGAGAACAAGGCCATCCAGCCGGGGCGGCCGGCGATGCCGGCGGTGGCGACGTTCTGCGGCAGCGCACCGGCTTCCAACCCGCCCAGACGGCGCAGTGCGGCCGCCATCGGCTGCGTGGAGCCCATCAGCTTTGCTGCACCGGCGTCAGCACGGAACTCACGCTGACGCGAGAAGTACATGACGATGATGCTGGCGAGCACGCCGAAGACGATATCGCAGACCAGCACGGTGACCATGTAGCCGATGCCGGGGCCGGATGACTCTTCATTGTTCTTGCGCAGGTAGGAGTCGACGAAATAGCCGACGACGCGGGCAAGGAAGAATACGAAGGTATTCACCACGCCCTGGATCAGCGTCAGCGTCACCATGTCGCCGTTGGCGATATGGGCCACTTCATGGGCGATGACTGCTTCGGCTTCTTCCTTGCGCATGCTTTGCAACAGGCCGGTGGAGACCGCCACCAGCGAACTGTTGCGGCTGGCACCGGTGGCGAAGGCATTCGGCTCGCCGTCGTAGATGGCGACTTCCGGCATCGGCAGACCGGCCTGTTGCGAAAACTTGCGTACCGTCTCGACCAGCCAGAACTCGGTGGAAGTGGACGGGGCGTCAATGACGCGTGCGCCGGTGCTCCACTTGGCGATGGTCTTGGACATCCACAGCGACATGAAGGCACCGCCAAAGCCCATGATGGCGGCGAAGACCAACAGCTTGCCGAGATCAAGCCCGTTGCTGGTAAAAAAACGGTTGGCCCCGGTGAGGGAGGTAACGATGCCGAGCACCAGCATGATGGCCAGGTTGGTAGCGATCAGCAGCACTATGCGTTTCATGAATCGACTCCTTGAGTGGTTGACTGTGCGAACGGGAAAACCCGATTCAGCGCGGTGCAGTGTAGTGAACGACAACAGATCGTACAAATCGAATATTATTTACAAACACATCGATTAAACCGAGCATTTACAGCCGAGGGAACCATGTCCAAGCTGAACTACAAGCACCTGCGTTATTTCTGGATGGTCGCCAAGACCGGCAGCATCGCGCGCGCCAGCAAGCAACTGCACCTGACACCGCAATCGATCAGCGGCCAGCTCGCCGAGTTCGAGTCGATCCTCGGGGTGAAGCTGTTTCGCCGTGCCGGCCGCGGCCTCGAACTCACCGACACCGGCCAGCACCTGCTCGGTTACGCCGAGCAGATCTTCGTGCTGGGTGATGAACTGATGGATGCCGTGCGCGACGGCGTACTGCCGCAAAGCACGCCGTTTCGCGTCGGCATTGCCGATTCGGTGCCGAAGATGGTGGCGTATCGGCTAGTCGAACCGGCGCTCAGCCCGGAGAGCACGATCCGCCTGATCTGCCGCGAAGGCCGCCTGACCATGCTGCTGGCCGAGCTGGCCGTGCACCATCTCGACATGGTGATCGCCGACCGGCCGATGCCCGCCAACCTGAATGTGCGTGGCTACGATCACTTTCTCGGCGAAAGCGGCGTCACCGTATTTGCGATCCCGGCACTGGTGAAGAAGGGCCGGGCCGAGTTCCCCGCCCTGCTTGATGGCGCGCCCTTCCTGATGCCGGGAGAGGACGTGGCCCTACATCCACGACTGATGCGCTGGTTCGAGTCTGAGCGCATCAAGCCGCGCATCGTCGGTGAATTCGACGACAGCGCACTGCTGCTTGCCTTCGGTCAGGCAGGGGCCGGTTTCTTCGTCGGCCCGACAGCGATCGAGCGATACATCGCGGAACAATATCGCGTCACCATCGTCGGGCGTGTCGACGCGGTACGCGAACAGGTCTATGTCATCACCAACGAACGCAAGCTCACGCACCCGGTCATCGCGGCTATCTGTAATACCGCGCAACACAACATCTTCGGCAGCGTTGCATCACGAAAAAACTCAGGCAGCAAGTCCGCGCGGAAGAAATGATGCCGGCCACGAGCCTTGCCGGGCGTAACGGAAACGGGCACGTGACGAGGCCATATAATCCGCAGAGTGCTTTCATCAGAATCTGGTAACCAAACCTTGAAACTCGCCACCTGGAATGTGAACTCGCTCAAGGTACGCCTGCCGCATGTGCTGGACTGGCTGGCGACCGAGCAACCCGATGTGCTCTGCCTGCAGGAGACCAAGCAGGAAGACAAGGCATTCCCCTTTGCCGAACTCGAAGCCGCGGGCTACACCGCTCACCACAACGGCCAGAAGACGTACAACGGCGTTGCGCTGCTGGGCAGGATTGCAGCGACCGATGTGACGCGCGACATTCCGGATTTCGACGACCCGCAGAAACGCATCATCGCGGCAACCTACGATGGCGTGCGGGTGATCTGCGCCTACATCCCAAATGGCCAGGAAGTGGGTTCGGAAAAATATGAATACAAGTTGCGCTGGCTGGCGGCACTGCAAGGATGGCTGCAACAGGAAATACAGCGTTATCCGCGGCTCGCGTTGCTCGGCGACTACAACATTGCGCCGGAAGACCGTGACGTGCACGACCCCGCGGCCTTCAAGGACCAGGTGCTGTGCTCGGTGCCGGAGCGTGAGGCGTTTCAGAAATTCATCGGCATGGGCTTGAGTGATTCGTTCCGCCAGTTCGAGCAGGCCGAAAAAAGCTACAGCTGGTGGGACTACCGGATGATGGGCTTTCGCCGCAATGCCGGCCTGCGCATCGACCATATCCTCTTGTCGCCACCGCTCGCGGCAACTTGCAGTACCTGTCGCATCGACAAGGCCCCGCGCAAGCTGGAGCGACCATCCGACCACGCGCCAGTGGTCGCCGAGCTGACCTTGCCGCCGGCTTGAGCCTGCGGCCCGGGCTGGCCCGCGAGGGCCAGACCAATCAGGCCAGCAGGTGCTTCGCTACGTTGCCGATCATGTAGCCGTAGTAATGTTGCGCGGCATACATCTGTGTCAGCTCTGGGTGGTCGGTCTTGTTCATCATGTCCTGCGTGCGAATCGCGAAGGCGGCCACACGCAGATCGGCCAGCACGGCGTAGAACTTCTCGCGTGCCGGGCTGTATTCCTTGCCGCCATGCTGGTAGTAGTGCGCGAGGAATTCGTCCCAGGGCATGAACTGGTCGATCCACTTGCGCGGATAGGCAATGTCCTCGACCGGGTCGCCGGGATGGGCCAGTTCCCAGTCGAGCATCACGCTGAAGCGGTCGCCGTCCATCATGATGTTGGTGAGGCCGGCATCGCCATGCACCAGGCGCGGCGGGCCATCGTCGTGCGGCACATTGCCACGCAGCCATGACAGCGCGGCGAGGAAGGTCGGCGAAGGCTGCAGATGGTGATTGCGATAGTAGCGTTCGCAGATGTCGATTTCGCGATGCAGAAAGTCCTGCAGCGACAGCGCCGGGTCGTAGAACTTGCGCGGCAGATTGAGTTTGCCGAGATCAAGCTGATGCAGGCGAGCGAGGAATTCGGCGAGTGCCCTGGCGGCGGCCTTCATCTCCGGGCCGGCAACGACGCCAGCCATGGTGTTGGTTGCCGCTGCGCCGGAAGCACGACGCGTGACCATGAAGGACTCGCCAAATACACCAGCGTCGGCTTCCAGCAGTACAGGTTCGGGCACGGCAAGGCCGTGTGCATGCAGTGCGGCGACGAGGTCGTATTCGTCAACGACCGTGCTCTCCACCGCGCCATGCGGCACATCGCGGCGGATGACGACCGGATGCGGTTTGCCATCGGCCTCCATGTCCACCAGCAGGGTTTCCTTGGAAAAACCGGAGAGCACGGGCTTCACCTGCGTCACGCGCAAAGCCTTCAGGTGCGGCAGCTTCGCCGCAAGGTAGGTGGTAAGCCGCTCCGGCGTGACGTCGCGCAAGGCGCGACGTTCGAGGCTTCGCTGTGGAATGTTTACTGCTTCAATGAGCGCGGCGTGGCGCGCGAGAAAATCCTGCTCGGCCTGCACCGCCTTGCGGCTGATGTCGTCACTGACCGACGCTGCAGCGCGGCCCATGCGCACCGTGAGCATGTCTTCAACAGCGGCCCCCAGTGTCTGGTTGGCCAACACCGGATCACCCGACAGCGCGGGCAACTGCTTGCCGGCATCGGCCAGCAGAGCGGACTCGACGCGACTCCAGTCCGCAATCAGGCCGTCGAGGCCCTCTTCACGCGTGATCAGGTTGCGCAGGCCGCGGCCGATGAGATAGGCCACGGTCTGGGCATGGGCCGAACCGAGGTCAGGCATGACGGTCTGTTCGAGCTCGCGCAGCAGCAGGCCGAGCGTGCGTTTGGTTTCCGGCTGCAATCCGGGCATTGGAACACTCCTCGCGATGATGGTTTTAGGACTGGGCCAAGTATAACGCCCACCCGCTGCAGAACCTTGTCTAGAGCGCGTTCGCGAGACTGACGTAGTCGGCGACCGAGAGCTCTTCCGGCCGCGCAGTGGGACGAATGCCAAGACCTTCCAGCGCTGCTTCGTCGAACAAGTCGCGCAGGGTGTTGCGCAGCATCTTGCGCCGCTGCGAAAACGCCATGCTGACGAGGCGGGCAAACGCAGCCTCATCACGCGCATCAAGCGTAGCTGCAGGTTTGGGAATCAGACGCACGATGGCCGAGTCCACTTTCGGTGCAGGCGTGAAGGCACCGGGCGGCACGATGAACAGGCGCTCCATGTGAAAGCGGTATTGCAGCATCACCGACAGCCGGCCGAACTCGCTGCCACCCGGCTCGGCCACCATGCGATCGACCACTTCCTTTTGCAGCATGAAATGCATGTCCCGCACCTGCGCGGCAAAACTCGCGAGATGAAACAGCAGCGGCGTGGAGATGTTGTAGGGCAAATTGCCGACAATGCGAAGCTCACGAGAAGTTCCCGTTCCCAGTTGCGAGAAATCGAACTTCAGTGCATCGCCTTCGTGAATCGTCAGTTGCCCGGTGGTGAAACGCTGCTTGAGATCAGCAATCAGGTCACGATCGATTTCCACCACGTGCAAGTGTCCCAGTGCTTCCAGCAGCGGCGCCGTGATCGCTGCCTGGCCAGGGCCGATCTCGACCATCAGTTCGCCGCGTTGCGGATTGATCGCTTCGACGATGTTGCGAATCACGCCCGGCGAATTGAGGAAGTTCTGGCCGAAGCGCTTGCGAGGAATGTGGGCCATCGACCAAAAACCTTTAAGCCACAGAGGACACAGAGAAATTCAAACCCGAACGCATCACGATTAGTTTCTCTCTGTGTCCTCTGTGAACTCTGTGGCTAATTGACTTTGGCATTTCTCTTTGCGGCGACGATTTCTGCGGCCATCTTTACCGCAGCGAACAGGCTGCCCGGATCCGCACGGCCGGTGCCGGCAAGATCAAGCGCCGTGCCATGGTCGACCGAGGTGCGCACGATGGGCAAGCCGAGCGTGACATTGACACCGTCTTCGAAGGCCGCGTACTTGAGCACGGCAAGGCCCTGGTCGTGATACATCGCCAGCTGGGCATCGGAACCGGACAAGACCTTGCGAGTGAACAGCGTATCGGCCGGCAGCGGCCCGACGACATCCATGCCCTGATCGCGCAAACGCTTCAACACCGGCGTGATGACGTCGATTTCTTCGCGCCCCATGTGGCCGTCTTCACCCGCGTGCGGGTTTAGCCCGGCGACAAGGATGCGCGGACGGGCAATGCCGAACTTGTTGCGCAGGTCGGCATCAAGGATGCGCAGCGTCGACTCGAGCTCCTCTTGCGTGATGGCAGCGGGCACATCCTTCAACGCGAGATGGGTTGTCGCAAGCGCCACGCGCAGGCCAGCACCGGCCAGCATCATCACTACCTTCGGCGTGCCGGTTTTTTCGGCGAGGTATTCGGTATGACCGGTGAACGCAAGGCCACCATCATTGATGACGCTTTTTTGCACTGGTGCTGTCACCATCGCGGCATAACGTCCATCGCGGCAGCCCTGCAAGGCAGCATCGATGACATCGATCACGTAAGGCGCGTTGCGCGCGTCGAGCCGGCCCGGATGGCTGGGGACGCGTAAAGGGACGTGCTGAATATCCAGTCCAGAGGCCGATTTGCCGATCAGCTGTGCACGCGTCTCGATCAGGTCGCGGTCACCAATGACGACGATGCGCGCGGGCAAGCCGGCATCATCAAGGGCAAGGCATATTTCGGGGCCGATGCCGGCAGGCTCGCCGCTGGAGACGGCAACGACGGGGAGCGTGCTCAAGATGCCCGACCGGCAACTGCCAGGCTACTTGTCTTCGAGGCGGTATTCGACATAGGCCGAATCGCGCTGCTGACGCAGCCAGTCCTGAAAGGCTTCATCGGCTTTGCGCTCGCGAATGGCCGCGCGCGCGACCATGCGCTGACGTTCCTTGGAGCCTTCGTCAACCCGGCGTTCGAGCACCTGGATCAGGTGCAACCCGAACTGGGACTGAACAATCCGGCTGACCTCGCCGACCTTGAGGTCGTTCATGGTGCGCTCGAATTCGGGAACGGTATCGCCTTCATAGAGCCAACCCAGATCGCCTCCCTTGGATGCCGAGCCGTCTTCGGAATACAGCCTTGCCAGCTCGGCAAAATCGGAACCGTTGTCAAGTCGCTCCTTGACCGAAATCATCTTGCGCCGCGCGTCGGACTCGGACGTGATTTCGTTTATCTTGATGAGGATGTGGCGGGCATGGGTTTGCTTCAAGGCGGGCAAGCCCTGCTTCGCCTCTTCACGCGCTACCAGCTTGACGATGTGGAAACCCGCCGGGCTGCGCAGGACATCGGACACATCTCCGGGATTCATCTTGGCAACGGCTTCTGCAAACAGGGTTGGCAAACGATCCAGCGGACGCGTGGCCAGCACGCCGCCGGTGAGGGCATCCGGCGCATCCGAGAAAGTTGCAGCGACCTTGCCGAAATCTTCACCCGCCTTGATCTGCATGTAGGCCTGTTCTGCGCGAGAACGCCTGCCGGCCAATTGCTCAGGTGTCGCCTGTTCCGGTGCCCTGACGAGAATATGGGCAACGCTGACGCCCCCGGCATCGGCGGGCGGCGGGTTGGCAAGGTAATTGTCGATTTCACCGTCCGATACCTGCACGGTATTTTCGATCACTCGTTCGCGCAATCGGCTGAGGGTGAATTGTTCTCGAATGTCCTGGCGGAAATGTTCCCAGCTCATGCCGTCACGTTCAATCGACGTTCTCATCTCGGACACGGAAATACTGTTGCTTTCGGCAATGCGGGCAATGCTCGACTCAAGCTCCGACTCGCCGATTGATGTGCCGGATTCCTTCGCGAACTGCAGCTGGATACGATCCATCACCAGCTGTTCCAGCACCTGCCTGGCAAGCACGTCTTGGGCCGGCAGTTGAATCTTCTGTGCGCGGAGCTGTTGCTCGGCCAGGGCCAGTCTGGAATTCAGGTCGTACTGGGTGACGACTTCGTTGTTCACCACCGCAACGACGCGATCAGCAGCAATGACCGACGCTGCCTGGCTGGTAACAGCCGGCAGCAGCAACAGGCAGGGAAGCAGCAATACGAGTTGGCGCAATTTCATGATGGCTATTGTGACGAGAAGACCGGGTCGGCAACGGGTTGTACGATTTGTCCGTAGCCAGGAATATTGCGTTTGAGGATGTCCAGCGGGTTGGATCCAATGTCCGAGAATCCGTTCAACTGCAATTGGACAAAGATCGAGTTGTTGACCTGCCCGACCGCCGTTGCCAGACGTTGCACGACGAACCTGGACGCCCAGCACCCGCCATCGTACTCAAGGCCGGCGACGCTTTCGATGACGCGCTTGTCGCGGAAGGAATAGTTGTAGCGCCCGACAGCATGCCAGCCGCCAAACAGCGGCCACTGCGCCGATGTATCGATCTGGCGCAATAGTGCGCGGGTGTAGCGGTAACCGGCATTGAATACCTTGCCGGTTTCGGGCTGGTAGCGTGCACCGAAGTTGAGGCGCTCGATTTCCTTGTCCTGATTGTTGTACTGCACGCCGGAGTCGAGGCTGACCTCACGCGTCAGCTTGCCGGACAAGGCGGCCAGCAAGTCGGCAATATGCTGGGTGCGCGGCGCGACGCCGGGAATGGTGACGGTCTGGTCGGCAAAGTAATAGCGCTGTCCGACGGCGGCCCGCAGCAGTTCCTCGCCATTGGCGGCATCCACCATGCGCGACGTCACGGCAAGTGTCAGCTGATTGGCATCCGAAATGCGATCGTTCCCGGTGTAGGCATTCTCGGAAAAAATCTGCGCGAAATTGAAGTCGGCGAGGCCGGTATCGAACAGGGGAATCTTCGTCTGGTCACGTCGCGGCACCTTGAGATAGAAAGCCCGCGGCTCAAGCGTCTGCGTGTAGTCCTGGCTGAACAGTTGCAAGGGGCGTTCAAACACCATGCCGCTGTCAATGCTGAAGATCGGCACATTGCGCGTAATCTGGTCAGGAATAGTGGCCGCCTGCTGGGACAACTGATAGCGTGTCGAGTGAAAGCCAACCTTGGGCGTTACGTAAAACGCGGCTGTCTGCATCGGGTAGGAAAGCTGCGGATACAAGGTGGTGCGCTTACCCTCGACGACTGTTCCCGTGGGATTGGAAAAGTCGACATACTCGCCCGAAAAGATCAGCTCGGTTCCAAATGGCAGGTCGGGACGATCGGCATTGACGACCAATTGCGGCAGGCGGTCATAGGGTATCGCAACCGGTGGCTGCGAAGGATCCTGCAAGGTCTGGAACCGCTGTGCCATCAACTGCGCGGACCACCATCCGGAACCGTAATTGAGGCGACCTTCCCGCAGCAGGTTGGTCTGCGTGATATTGGAAAGTCGCGTCGACAGGTCGGAGAAGTAGGTGTCGTCCGAGACCCTGTTCAGGTTCAGCGAGCCGCTGAAACCATAACCTAAATTCTGGTCATGCTTGATGGTGAGGGCGCTTCGGTTGGTATGGGTGATCTGGTCATTCTCCAGAAACTCACCCGCGACCTGCCCGATGTAGCTCTGACCTAGATAGCGATACTCGGCCGCCCACTGCGTACCACGCTTGGCCATGAAGCGCGGTGCAATGGTGGCGTCCATGTCCGGCGCGATGTTCCAGTAGAAGGGCTGCGTATATTCCGGGCCGCCCTTGCTGGTACTGCCGATCGTCGGTGCCAGGAGCCCGGTCTTGCGCCGATTGTCCAGCGTGAAGGACATCCACGGCGAGTACAGGATCGGCACGTCCTTGAATACGATGGTGGTTCCCTTTGCTACCCCCTCGCTGGCAACATAATCCAGCGACAGGTCGCTGACTCTGGCGAACCAGGCAGGGTCGCCAGCCGTGGCGGGGCAAGTGGTGTAGGTGGCGTCCTTGAGCTGGTACTTGTCTTCGCCGACAAAGTTGAGAATGCTGGCGGTGCCGTTGGCGCTTGCATCCTGATCCTTGCCCGTCTGATCCTTGCCGGTCAGGCGATGAAGCGTATACGCCGGTGTATCAAAACTGCCAACGCTTTCACCCAGCTTGAGTTTCATGTGCGGCCCCGCGATCGACTCGCCCGGGCTGGTCAAGCGGACATTGCCGGTCGCCTCGGCTTCATCGGCCTGCTCGCGATAGACGAGCTTGTCAGCCTTGATGGTCCGATCACCCCGGACCATATCAACATCGCCCTCGGCAACACTCTCGACACCGGTGACCCCATCAATATGATTGGCAGTGACGTATACCGGCTGTTCGGCGGTCGGTACAACAGCCTGGGGAGCAGCCGGCGCCTTGGTGGCCTTTGTTGCCGCAACCGGCGCGGCGATGGATGCCGCCACGGCTGCCGTGGCCGCAGGCGCTGCTGTGGGTGCTGACGCTGCCTGAGGCGCCAGATTTTTTGGTGCCGGCGAGGATGGAGTGGCGGTTATTGGCAGGGGCGCCTTTGTTGCAGCAACTGCGGCGGCGGAAGCTGCCGGTGCGGCGCTGACCGGCGCATCGAGCGACTCGGGGGAAGGCGGCAGTGGCGGCAATCCCAGCAATGTCGGATCAACCTTCAACGGCGGAAGCGCGATGGTTGCAGCAACAGCGGCACCAGCCATGGTGTGCAATGCGAGAGCCGCAGATAGACTGCGCAAATGTCTGCGGTTGGAACTGGACATGCTTTTGTCGTTTTGTGGGCCAAGCAAGCGCACCAGGGCACTGCCGGCTGAATGATAAGATTGGTCGGATTCTAGCACCCCCGCTTGTCCCGAGACCCACCCCAAAACATCTGGAAAATCCATGCAACGCCAACGTGCCATAGAAACCTGGCTGGGTTCATTGCTGCCCGGTCAAACGATTTCGCTGGCGCCGGCTTCGGCCGATGCCAGCTTTCGCCGCTACTTCCGTTTCTCGCTCGCAGATGGCAGCACGAGAATTGTCATGGATGCCCCCCCGGCGCATGAAGACTGCGGCCCCTGGCTGCGGATCCAGGCCTTGTTCCATGCCGCCGGCGCCGCCGTGCCGGAGGTCTACGCCGAAAATCTGGAGCAGGGCTTTCTGCTGCTGTCCGACCTCGGCACCACCACCTATTTGAATGTCCTCTCCAACACCGATGCAGCAGCGGCGGCACCGCTATACCTCGCGGCTCTGGACACCCTGGTCAGCATCCAGGCGTCGAGCAGCCCAGATGTGCTGCCTGCCTATGATCACGCCTTGCTGAAGCGTGAAATCGATCTTTTCCCCGAGTGGTATGTCGGGCGTCACCTCCGCGTGACGCTGGATGACAAACAGCGTGCGCAACTCTCGGACGTGTTTGAAAAAATCATGGCCGTCAACTTGGCCGAACCGAAAGTCTTCGTCCACCGTGATTACCACTCACGCAACCTGATGGTGCCGGCGTCGGGTGGCAAGCCCGGCGTCATCGACTTTCAGGACGCCGTCTACGGGCCGATCAGCTACGACCTGGTATCGCTGTTGAAGGATGCCTACATCGAATGGGAAGAAGAACAGGCGCTCGACTGGCTGATCCGCTATTGGGAAAGAGCACGCAAGGCCGGGGTGCCGGTGAATGCCGACTTCGCCGAGTTTCATCGTCACTATGAGTGGATGGGCGTACAGCGCCACCTCAAGGTACTCGGCATCTTTGCCCGCCTCTATCACCGTGATGGCAAGGATGGCTACCTCAAGGACATGCCACTGGTCGCCAAATATCTGCGCACGGCCTGCACCCGTTACGACGAACTTTCGCCGCTGCGCAAACTGCTCGACCAGCTCGAAGACAAGGTCACGGTATTGGGCCAGACCATGGCAAAGCCGTCGGTGGAGTGACAGCTTGAAAGCCATGATTCTGGCGGCCGGGCGCGGCGAAAGAATGCGCCCGCTCACCGACCACACGCCCAAACCCTTGCTCGCGGCGGGCGGCAAGCCATTGATCGTCTGGCATCTCGACAGGCTTGCTGCTGCAGGATTTCGCGAAGTCGTCATCAATCACGCCCATCTCGGTGCGCAGATTGAAGCAGCGCTGGGCGATGGCACGCGTTTTGGCCTGTCTATCGTCTATTCGGCAGAGCCGCCGGGTGCGCTCGAAACGGCTGGCGGCATCGCCAGTGCATTGCCCCTGCTTGGCGAGGCACCCATTCTTGTCATCAACGGCGACATCTTCTGCGACTGGGATGTCGGCCAGGCGCCGCTGATTGCCGCAGCACTGAAAGACGACCTCGCCCATCTTGTAATGGTGGCCAACCCGGAGCACCACCCGCGCGGCGATTTTGCGCTCGACAAGGGGCGCTGCCATTCCGCACCCAGTGCGGCGCACGCGCCACTATTTACTTTTTCCGGCACCGGAATCTACAACCCGGCATTGTTTGCGGAAGTTGGAATCGGCCAACGGGCCAAGCTCGCCCCGCTGCTGATCGAGGCAATGAATGCCGATCGCGTCGCCGGCAGTTTTCATGCAGGCAAATGGATCGATGTCGGCACGCCGCAACGACTGGCCGCGCTCGATGCCGAACTGCGAGCTTTGCGTTAAGCTGCAAACATGAACCCGACACATATGAACCTGAGCATCGCACCCGCCTTCAAGAAACGTCGCCAGCAGCTCATCAAAAAGATGGGCAGCGGTATCGCCATCATTCCCACTGCCAGCGAAAAAATCCGCAATCGCGACGCCAGCTATCCCTTTCGCGCCGACAGCTACTTTCACTACCTCACCGGTTTCGGCGAACCCGAGTCGGTGCTTGTGCTGATCGCCGGCAAGAAACCGCAGCAGATCCTGTTCTGTCGCGACAAGGATGCAGAGCGTGAAATCTGGGACGGCTTTCGTCATGGCCCTGAAGGCGCGAAAAAGGCCTTTGGCTTCGATGCCACCCTTTCGATCACGACGCTCGACGAACAATTGCCGCAGCTGATTGCCGACCAGCCCGCCCTCTATTTCTCGATGGGACAGGATGCAGCATGGGATGCGCGCATTACCGCTGCGCTCAACCAGGTGCGCGCCCTGTCGCGCGCCGGCAAGCGGCCGCCGGCAGACATTCGCGACGTTCATACCCCGCTTGACCAGATGCGCCTGATCAAGGACGGCCACGAGATCGCGCTGATGAAACGTGCCGCGAAGATTTCAGCCGGCGCCCACCAGCGCGCCATGCAGTTTGCCGCGCCCGGCAAATACGAATACGAAGTCGAGGCCGAATTGCTGCACGAGTTCCGTCGCCATGGCAGCCAGTATCCGGCCTACACCTCCATCGTTGCCGCCGGTGCCAATGCCTGCGTGCTGCATTACGTTGACAACGACCGCCAGATCGGCAACAACGACCTGATATTGATCGATGCCGGCTGCGAACTTGACGGCTACGCCTCCGACATCACGCGCACCTTTCCCGCCAACGGCAAATTCTCGGGCCCGCAGCGCGACATTTACCAGCTCGTGCTTGATTCACAGGCGGCTGCCATAAGTGCGACCCGCGCCGGTTCCGGCTTTCTTGATCCGCACAATGCCGCGCTCAAGGTGCTGGCGCAGGGCATGCTCGATTTCAAGCTGCTCAGGGGTTCGCTCGACAGCGTGCTCGAAACCGAAAGCTATCGGCAGTTCTACATGCATCGCACCAGCCACTGGCTCGGACTGGATGTACATGATGCCGGCGAATACAAGGACGGAAAGCACTGGACAAAACTGCAACCCGGCATGGTGCTGACGATTGAGCCGGGCTGTTATGTGCGCCCGGCCAAAGGCGTGCCCAAGGCCTTCTGGAACATCGGCGTACGCATCGAGGATGACGCGCTGGTCACGGCCAAGGGCTGCGAGATCATTACCGCCGCGGCACCCAAGACGGTCGCCGACATCGAAGCGGTAATGCAAAGCACGAGGAGCAAGGATTGAGCCGTGAGGAATTGCTGCCGGTCGCGATTGTTGGTGGCGGCCCGGTCGGGATGGCGCTCGCTTTGGCATTGCACAAGCAGGATATTGCTGCCGAGATTTTCGATGAACGCGAGCGCGGCGCCGGTCTGAAGGACCGACGTACCCTGGCGCTCTCCCACGGCAGCAGGCAAACGCTGGAATGGCTGGGGGCGTGGCAGGGCATCGACGCGACGCCAATCCATCGCGTCCACATCTCCCACTGCAATCACGCCGGCAGGACCGTGATCCGCGCCGAAGATGAAGGTGTTCCTGCGCTGGGCCATGTGGCGTCGCTGCACGAGATCTACAAGGCACTGGACAAGGCGGTCGCCAAGGCGGGCATTGCCTACCACGAGCACACCCGCATCTCGTCCGTGCATGCCGAGGCACAGCAGGCGAGTTTCATCGCAGGTAGCGCGCCCGGCATGGCGAAGCTGGTCGCCTATGCCGAAGGTGCGATCGACACCAACAAGATGGACCCGGAGGAAATCAATACGCACGACTATGGCCAGCATGCCGTCACCGCCATCGTGACGTCGAACGACGCCCCGGCCAATGCGGCGTGGGAACGCTTTACGCCGCATGGCCCGATCGCGCTGCTGCCGTTCGGGCAGGCCTTTGCCGTTGTGCAGTCCTGCTCACCCGAGGATGTGGCCAGGCTGACGGCCATGAGTGCCGCCGAATATCTGGCGCAACTGCAGTCGCACTTCGCCGATCGCATGCATTTCGTCGGTGCAGGCCCGCGCTACACCTTCCCGCTGGGGCTGCGCTATCGCCGCAGCGCCATCGACGCGCGCCAGGTCTGGCTGGGCAATGCAGCGCAAACCCTGCATCCGGTCGCGGGCCAGGGGTTCAATCTCGCCCTGCGCGATGCCAGGGCGTTGACCCGCGTCATCGTCGATGCAGTCGATCCGGGCAGTGCGGACGTGTTGGCCGCTTATGCCGCCAATCGCCGCGTCGACCGCCGCAGCACGATCGGCTTCACCGACATGCTGGTACGGCTGTTCAGCAACAACAATCCTGTCGCCGGCCACTTTCGCGGTGCCGGTCTGTTGGGGCTGGATGTTCTGCCGCCGGTGCGCAGTTTCATCGCCCGGCGGATGATGTTCGGCGCCCGCGCCTTTTTCTGAACCCGGAGCGCTGCCCCTTGATGCAGCGCAAGGCATCATGCCATTGCGGTTTTGATTCGAACATCGCCGCACGGCTGGGGTAAAATCCGCGCCTCAATCCCCCGCACTTCCTTCCGCTCTCCCCGATAAATTCGCGATGCAATTCGCCGGCTTTACGCTCCGTAACAATTTGTTTGTGGCACCCATGGCGGGTGTTACGGATCGTCCATTTCGTCAACTGTGCAAAAAACTAGGTGCCGGATTGGCCGTATCGGAAATGGTGACGTCGAACTCGCTGCTCTATGGCAGTGCCAAAACCCGCCGCCGTGCCAACCACATCGGCGAGGCTGACCCGATCTCGGTGCAGATCGCCGGCGCTGATCCGGTGATGATGGCGGAGGCCGCACGCTACAACGTCGACGAAGGCGCGCAGATCATCGACATCAACATGGGTTGTCCGGCCAAGAAGGTCTGCAACGTCATGGCTGGCTCGGCATTGATGCAGGACGAAGCCCTGGTGGCGAAAATCCTTACCGCAGTCGTCAATGCCGTGCCCAATACGGCGGTGACGCTGAAGTTCCGCACCGGCTGGAATCGCGAAAACAGGAATGCGCCGACCATCGCCCGCATCGCTGAAGATTGCGGCATTCGTGCCGTCGCGATTCATGGCCGTACCCGCGCCGACCAGTACATGGGCGAAGCCGAATACGACACCATCGCGCTGGTCAAGACGCTGATCAGGATTCCGGTCATCGCCAATGGCGACATCACCACGCCGCAAAAAGTAAAGCAGGTGCTGGCCGCCACCGGCGCCGATGGCGTGATGATTGGCCGTGCGGCACAGGGTCGGCCCTGGCTGTTCCGCGAAATCGAGCACTACCTGAACACCGGCGCGATACTGCCGCCACCCAAAGTCGCCGAGATCCACCGCATCCTGCGTGAGCATCTGCACGACCTGTACAACTTCTATGGTGAAGATACCGGGCTCAAGATTGCGCGCAAGCACATCAGCTGGTACACCAAGGGTCTGCATGGCGCAGCCACCTTCCGCCACGCCATGAACCAATTGCAAAGCGTGGAAGAACAACTCGCCGCGACGGACGAGTTCTTCCTGCAGCAGGCCGCGGCGAGCGAAGTGCTGTGCTACGAAACATACGAGGCCGCCCAGGCAGCCTGACGAGAACAAGAGGAGTCATCACATGAGCAATGAACTGCACGATTGCGTCAAGAAGACGCTCAATCGCTACTTCCGCGACCTCGATGGCGAAACCCCGCATGCGGTGTACGACATGGTCATCTCCAGCGTGGAAAAGTCCATGCTCGAAGTCGTCCTGCAGCACGCCGAGGGCAACCAGACCCTGGCCTCCGACATCCTCGGCATCAACCGCAACACCTTGCGACGCAAACTCAACGATTACAAACTGATCTGAAACCATGACTGCATCCCACGCCCTGATTAGTGTTTCCGACAAACGCGGTGTCCTCGATCTCGCCCGCGCCCTGATTGCGCTCGACATCAGGGTCCTCTCCACCGGCGGTACCGCCAAGCTGCTGCGCGATGCCGGCCTTGCCGTCACCGACGTGTCGGACCACACCGGCTTCCCCGAAATGCTCGACGGCCGCGTCAAGACGCTTCACCCCAAGGTGCATGGCGGCATTCTCGGCCGGCGCGACCTGCCGGAACACCTGAGCACGATGGCGGCACACGACATCGCGCCAATCGATCTGGTGATCGTCAACCTCTATCCCTTCCGCGAGACGGTGGCCAAGCCGGACTGCACGTTGGAAGACGCGATCGAAAACATCGATATCGGCGGACCGACGATGGTGCGCGCCGCCGCCAAGAATCACGGCAACGAAATGGGCGGCGTCGGCATCGTCACCGATCCGGAAGACTACGCAAGCGTGATCGACGAACTGCAAAAGAACAAGGGCAAGCTGGGTTATGCCACCCGCTTCGCGCTGGCGAAAAAGGCCTTCACGCACACGGCGCGCTACGACTCGGCCATCGCCAACTGGCTGACCTCGCTGGATGAACAGAACAAGCCCGGCGCCTTCCCCGACAAACTGCAACTGGCCTTCGACAAGGTTGAAACCCTGCGCTACGGCGAAAACCCGCACCAGCAGGCCGCGTTCTATCGCGAGACCACGCCGGTAGCCGGCAGCATCGCCAGCTATCAGCAGATCCAGGGCAAGGAGCTCTCCTACAACAACATCGCCGATGCCGATGCCGCGTGGGAAGCCGTCAAGGCATTCGATGCCGGCAAAGGCGAGCTGGCCTGCGTCATCGTCAAGCACGCCAACCCCTGCGGCGTTGCGCTGGCGGCCAATGCCGAGCAGGCCTATCGCAAGGCCTTCAGCACCGACCCGACCTCGGCCTTCGGCGGCATCATCGCCTTCAACGTTGCCATCGACAAGGCAGCGGCAGAAGCCATTGCCGGCCAGTTTGCCGAAGTGATCATCGCGCCGGAAGTGACAGCAGATGCCCGTGCGGTATTCGCCGCCAAGCAAAACCTGCGCGTGCTGACGGTACCGCTCGGGCGTGTTGCCGGCGCCTTTGACTACAAGCGCGTCGGCGGCGGGCTGCTGGTGCAAAGCGCAGACGAAGCACGCATCGCCGTGGCCGACATCAAGGTTGTCACCAAACGCGCACCCACCGCCACCGAAATGGCCGACCTGCTGTTCGCCTGGCGCGTTGCCAAGTATGTCAAGTCGAATGCCATCGTTTTCTGCAAGGACAGCACCACCGTCGGCGTCGGCGCCGGCCAGATGAGCCGCGTCGATTCCGCACGCATCGCCGCCATCAAGGCCGAGAATGCCGGCCTCACTGTCAAGGGTTCGGTCGTTGCGTCGGATGCCTTCTTCCCCTTCCGCGATGGCCTTGATGTGCTGGCACAGGCCGGTGCTACCGCGGTGATCCAGCCGGGTGGCTCGATGCGCGATGCCGAAGTCATTGCCGCCGCCGACGAGCAGAACGTGGCGATGGTGTTCACCGGCTTCCGCCACTTCAGACACTGATCACAATGAAGTTACTTGTGATTGGTTCCGGCGGACGCGAACACGCGCTGGCATGGCGATTGGCGCAGTCGGACAAAGTGCAGAAGATATTTGTCGCACCGGGCAATGCCGGTACGGCGCGAGAAAACGGGCTGGAGAATCTGGCCCTCACCGCCATCCCCGACCTGATTGCGTTTGCCAAAAGCGAATCCATACACGCGACGGTGGTCGGCCCGGAAGCGCCGCTGGCGGCTGGTATCGTCGACGCCTTCCGCGCCGCGGGCCTGCGCATCTTCGGCCCGAGCCGGGAAGCCGCTCAGCTCGAAAGCTCGAAGGATTTTGCCAAGCGTTTCATGATCCGGCACCAGATCCCGACCGCGAAATTCCAGACCTTCACCGACACCGCAGCCGACATCAAGGCAGCCCATGCCTATGTCGATGCCGAAGGCGCACCGATTGTGGTCAAGGCCGACGGCCTGGCCGCTGGCAAAGGGGTGGTCGTCGCTACCAGCGTCGAAGAAGCACACCGCGCCATTGACGACATGCTGTCCGGCAACAAGCTGGGCGATGCAGGTGCCCGCGTTGTGATCGAGGAATTCCTCGACGGCGAGGAAGCCAGCTTCATCGTCATGGCCGACGGCAAACACGCGCTGGCCATGGCCACCAGTCAGGACCACAAGCGTTTGCTCGATGGTGATGCCGGTCCCAACACCGGCGGCATGGGCGCCTACTCGCCGGCGCCGGTGGTAACGCCGCAGATCCATGCCAAAGTGATGCGCGAAGTGATCATGCCGACCATTCGCGGCATGGAAGCGGACGGCATCGTCTATACCGGTTTTCTTTATGCGGGCCTGATGATCAAACCCGACGGTACGCTGCGCGTACTCGAATTCAATTGCCGCTTCGGCGACCCCGAAACGCAGCCGATCATGATGCGGCTGAAAAGCGATTTCACCGAGCTGATCGATGCCGGCATCGATGGCCGCCTCGACCAGATCGATGCCGAATGGGATCGTCGCGTTGCACTGGGCGTGGTGCTGGCTGCGGCCGGCTACCCCGACAATCCGAGAAAGGGCGATGTCATCAACGGCCTCGCCTCGCACCCCGAAGACGACGTGCGTACCTTCCATGCCGGCACCTCACTGGCTGGCAGCGATGTGGTCACCACCGGTGGTCGCGTGCTGTGTGTCACCGCGCTCGGTGACACACTCAAACTGGCGCAGAACCGCGCCTACGAAGAAGTTGCGAAAACCAGTTTCGCCGGCATGCAGTACCGTACCGACATCGGGCACCGCGCCCTGAAACGCTGAGGCGACATGGATACCGGGCAGATCAGGCAATACTTTTCCGGATTGCAGGGCACGATTGTTTCCGCGCTGGAAACATTTGACGGAAAGAAATTCACCCGTGACGAATGGGGCCGCGGAACCTCGATATTGATTGAAGAAGGCAACTTCTTTGAACGCGGCGGCGTCAATTTCTCCCACGTCACCGGCGAGAGCATGCCGGCATCGGCCACCGCACACCGGCCGGAGCTGGCTGGCCGGCGCTGGGAGGCGATGGGCGTCTCGCTGGTGCTGCACCCGCGCAACCCGTATTGCCCGACCTCGCACATGAACGTGCGCTTTTTTGTCGCGCAACCCTCAAGGCAGGAACAGCAGGCGGTGTGGTGGTTTGGCGGCGGCATGGACCTGACCCCCTACTACGGCTTTGACGAAGATGCGCAGCACTTCCACCGCAGCTGTCGTGATGCGCTGTCGGCCTTCGGTGTTGATCGCTACCCACGCTACAAGAAGTGGTGCGACGAGTACTTCTTCCTCAAGCACCGCAACGAACCCCGAGGCATCGGTGGCATCTTCTTTGACGACCTCAACGATGGCGGCTTTGATCACTGCTTCGGCCTGACGCGTTCGGTCGGCGATCACTTCGTTGATGCCTACCTGCCGATACTGGAACGTCGCAAGGACATGGCCTACGGTGAACGCGAGCGCGACTTCCAGGCCTACCGCCGTGGCCGCTACGTCGAGTTCAACCTGGTGTGGGATCGCGGCACGCTGTTCGGGCTGCAATCCGGCGGCCGCACCGAATCCATCCTCATGTCCTTGCCGCCGATCGTGAAGTGGCGCTACGACTGGCATCCTGCACCGGGCAGCGCCGAAGAAAAGCTTTATACCGACTACCTCAAGCCACGAGACTGGGCCTGATCGGCTCAGCCCTGCGGAAACTCGCCGGCAGCGGCGCGGTAGTGAATGTTGGCCCGGTCGACATGGCCCAGGCTGTCCTGCAAGGCCGCCAGTTCGAGATGCACCCAGCGCGACGGCAGCACCGACAGCGAAGCCTCGAGATAGCTTTGTGCCTTGCCCCATAGCTGCTGGCGGCGGCAGAGACGGCCCAGCGTCAGCAGCAGCTTGTGGTCGCGCGGATGCGCGGGCAGCCAGCGCTCGGCATGGGCGATGCGACCCAGCGTGTCGTGCGTGCAGTCGCCGTAAGCGGCGGCGAGATAGGAATCCCACTGGATGTCGAGCGCGTCCTCGATCAGGCGCACCGCCTCCTCATGCTTGCCTGCCGAACTCAACATGGGCACAACCCGCAGCACCAGCCTCGGTTCGAGACGGTCGACCTCCGGCAGCTTGTTCACAAAACGCAGCAACGCAGCACCGCCATCGCCCAGTGTCTGCAGCTGGCTGATGATTTCGCGTTGGGCGCGCTGGCGCAACGGTGCTGCCTGTGCCGGCGTCATGGCGTGATGTTTTTCCAGTTGTCGCAGTACGCGCTCGACGTCCTGCCATTGGCCCATGCCCTGATGGACGCGCAGCGCCAGTCGTTGCGCAGCCACGTGCAGGCCGCCCTTGCGCGTGAATTGATCGAGCAGTTCACGCGCGCTGGCAAAGTCGCGCTTGTCGGTGGCGATGCCGGCCTCGACCATCAGGCGCGCGCCCGACAGGCCCTTGTCGCTTTGTCGTGCCCGGTCGCGCCACAGCAGCTCGCGCGCTTCATCACGCATGCGGTGGGCTGCGCTCTGCGCCAGCAGTGACGCCAGCAGCGGCGCATGGTCGGCGTTGTACGACGCTTCGGCGCGGCGCAGGGCGTGGCTGTAGCGGCCTTCCATGAACAGGTCGACACCATCACGCAAGGCGGCATCCGCCTTTTCATGCGCGTGGCGTGCGCGGAACTCGCGCACCGACACCGGCAGCGCGATCAGGGCGGTGATGGCACGCACCACGAAATACAGCGCGAAGAAACCGACCATTGCCAGCACCAGCAGCAGATTCAGCGACAACTCAACGCGCCATGGCGGCAAGGCCACCAGTACATAGCCATCGTTGTGCAGGGCCGCCACGGCGAGGCCCGCAGCCAATGCCGCCAACGCCAGCAGCCAGATCAGGATGCGCATTCGCTGTTACTTTCTGCCGAGCTTGAAGTTGCGCACCGCCGCCAGCGTCTCGTTCAGCGAGGGTGCCTGTTGCACGATGTCCAGTGTCGAATAGGACTTCGCTGTGGCCAGCGCAGTTTGCACCGGGCGCGACTGCGTGTCGAAATAGCGATCCAGCCACTCCGCCGTCTGCCGCATGTCTTCACGGAAACTGCGGCCATCGCGGGCCAGCAATGCCAGGCGCGCATTGACCAGGCGCAGCTTGATGTTCTCGCGCACGAAGTAGGCCTGGTTCGGTGGCAGCAGGCCGGGGTCGCTGTGCTCGATGCGTTCAATGCGGATCAGCTGGTGAATGTCGATCCACCATTCATCCAGCAATGCCTGCCACCATGAGGGCTGCGCTGCCGCAACGGCCTTGCCATCCGCCTTTTTGCCCGGCTTGCCCTTGTCGGCCTTCTCCACCTTGTCTGCCCTCTCCGGCTTTGGGTGCTGCTCATACGCCATGGGGAAGCTGTCGACCTGCGCGACGATGCTTTCAATTTTCACCGCCATGCCCGAGATGTCGGCCACCGGCATCGCCGTGAGGTTGGCGATGTCGCGCGCAATCAGCTTGCGTAACGGCAGGAATTGCGGCTGCGCGGTCTTGGCCAGGCGCGCATCGGCGCCATTGAGGGCAATCAGCGCGACTTCGATATTGCCCGCCAGTTGCAGCTGTTGCGCCGCAATCGAGATGGACTGCTCCACCTCGGCCAGCAGGCGTTCGTCACGCGTGCGCGACAATTCCTGATACATCGACTCCAGCGCCAGCTGCTGGCTCTGCCCGGCGGCGAAATCGGACTCCAGCGACGCCAGCCGCGCCTGCAATGACTGCGCCAGCGCCTGGTTCTGCTTTGCCAGCGCCACGGCCGACTTCACCTGCAAGTCGTTTTCGACCAGCCGCTTGGCAAAATCCTGACGCAGGTCTTCCACGCGAGAACGGCCGTCGAGCCACTGCCAGAAAAACAGCGCGGCGACCGCGACGCCTGCCAGCAGCAGCAGCGTGCGCCAGCGCGATGCGGGCGCGGGCAGAACAGGCGGCGGTGTGACGGAAATGTTTTCGTTATTCATGGTGAGTGAAGTAGTTTAGCAAGCCGGCAACCAGACCATCGTCGCCCGGGCCTGTCGTATGGATGACGGCCAGGCCGAGCATGCTGGCCTGTACCGCAATGCGATGGTGCGGCACGAACAGCGGCGTCTTGCGCAGCCAGGCCTGGCCCAGCTTGCCGACCATATCGAACAGGTTGCGCATGCCTTCGCTGCTGGTCACGGTGATGGCGTCCAGCGTGCGGTTTTCCCAGTGCTTCAGCAGTACCGCGCCGTCGATCGGCGGCATGCCGCGACGATAGCTGGCAATCTGCACCACCTCGGCACCGCGCTCGCGCAGTGTGTCGCCCAGCAGTTCGCGCCCGCCATCGCCACGAAAGATGACGATGCGCTTGCCGGCAACATCCTGCAATTCCGGCAACTCCAGCAGGGCTTCGGAATCAAAGCGGCCAGCCGGCACCAGCACATTGTCGATACCATGCCGTGCCAGTGCCTGCTCGCTGCTGACACCCACCGTGGCCGCGCGCAGTCCGGGTGGCCAGCCACGATGCCGCAGCACCTGCTCCAGCGACTTGAAGACGGCATTGGGGCTGATGAAAATCGCGATCTGGAAATCGTCCAGCTGCAGGGCAATGTCGTGCAGCGGCCTGAGGTCATCAAGATCGAGGATGCTGAGCACGGGAAACAGGATCGGATGCGCGCCGAGATCCACCAGCGCCTCGGCCAGATGCGTTGCCTGCCCGGCGGGCCGCGTGATCACCACATGCCGACCCGCCAGCGGCTGCGATGTCATTGCCTACAGCGCCAGCGCCGACAATATCTCGTCGGCACCATCGGCGCGCAGCATCTGCGCGACATCGAGGCCCAGTGCTTCGGCCGCATCCATTGCCCCCTTGCGCTCGGCGCGGGCGACCTGCGTGCCATCGGGCCGGGCGACAAAACCACGCAGCCACAACTGCCCCTCCTGCTGCACGGCATAGGCGCCCAGCGGCACCTCGCAGCTGCCAGCCAATGCGCGCGACACCGCCCGCTCGGCGCGAACGCAGGCCGAGGTGATGGCGTCATTCAGCGGTGCCATCCACTGCGCGACGTCGGGCCGCGAAGCCAGCGCCTCAATGCCCAGCGCGCCCTGCCCCGCGGCCGGCAGCGAGAACTCGGCTGGCAGCACGGCGCGAATGCGATCAGCAAGACCCAGCCGCGTGAGGCCCGCTGCGGCGAGGATGATGGCGTCGTACTCACCGCTGTCGAGTTTGCGCAAGCGCGTATCGAGGTTGCCGCGCAGACTGGTCACCGCGAGATGCGGAAAGTTGGCGTGCAGCTGCGATTCGCGGCGCAGGCTTGAGGTGCCGACCACGGCACCTGGCGGCATGTCATCAAGCGAGGCATAGCGGCTGGAGACAAAGGCATCGAGCGGCGTCTCGCGCGGGCCGATGGCGACCAGCGCAAAGTCATCGCCGAGGTTCATCGGCACATCCTTCATCGAATGCACGGCGATATGCGCGCTGCCATTGAGCAGCGCGTTTTCAAGCTCCTTGACGAACAGTCCCTTGCCACCGACCTTGGCCAACGGTCGATCCAGTATCTGGTCGCCCCGCGTCGTCATGCCCAGCAGCTCGACACTGCATTGGGGATAGAGGCCGCGCAACAGGTCGCGCACATGCTCGGCCTGCCACAGGGCAAGGCGCGATTCGCGCGTGGCAATGACGATACGTTCGGGAGCAGAAGTCACGATATTGGAGCGAGCCGGAAAGAGGGAAAAACCACCGAAAAATGCCAGCGCAGCAAGTGCAAAGCGCAGTCGAAAAGCCGCGCCGATTCTAGCAGTACCGGTCTGCACGGCACCGGGAAGCCGGGCTTACTGGTAGGTCTGCCCGTTGTATTTCAACCAACCCGCCTCATGCCGACCGGAAGGGTCGTGATGCGTCCAATGCACCACCCCGCCCTTCTCGCTCCACTCGTACTCTCCATGGAACGCCACTTCATGCCCCGCCCGCAAACCCTCCAGGCGCGGAACAATTCGGCCAGCTCTTCGAGCGCCTTCTCGGCCCGGCGCGGATCACTGCGGATGATGCCGAGGATGCCATTCAGGCTGTTGAACAGGAAGTGGGGGCGAATGCGGGCCGAAAGCGCCATCAGTCTCGCCTCGGCCAGTGCGGGCGAACGTGCTTGTTGCCTGAGGTGCAGCCAGCTGCCGATCAAGGCCGTTGCCACGCCCGCCCAGAGCAGCTCGCGCAAAAGCGATGGGGTGATGGCGCTGCCTTGCGCGAAGGCGAGGTGCAGCCCCGCCACGACGAGCTGTGTCGTGACAAAAATCACCGCCCAGGCGCTAAATAGCGGGATCCCGGCCAAATAGGGTGCCGCGGCCGGGATAATGAGCAATATGACAATTGCAGCCCCGTCGAGCATTGGCAGCAAGGTGAGGAACGCCGGCATCCAGCGGGCGGGGTCGGGCTCGAAAATCAGCACCGTCAAAAGGCCCAGCACGTTGGCCGCGAGGAAAATGTGCAGCACAGTCGCCGGATTGCGGAAGTCGGGCAAGCCGGTCGGTGAGAGGTTTTGCCGTATACTTGAATCCATCTTAGCTAATTAGCCGATCTTGTTGAATTGACTTGTAAATTCGCGGCGATTTCATTATGACAGAACAACAGAACAACAACGCTGGCGGCAAGGCCTGGTCGGGACGGTTTTCGGAACCGGTGTCGGACCTGGTCAAGCGCTACACGGCGTCGGTGTACTTTGACAAACGGCTGGCGCTGCACGACATCCGCGGTTCGCTGGCACACGCCCGCATGCTGGCAAAACAACAGATCATCAACGCTCAGGATCTGGCCGACATCGAACGCGGCATGACGCAGATTGAAGCTGAAATCACCGCTGGCACCTTTGCCTGGAACCTCGACGACGAAGACGTGCACCTCAACATCGAGAAGCGCCTGACGGCGCTGGTGGGCGATGCCGGCAAGCGGCTGCACACCGGACGCTCGCGCAACGACCAGGTGGCGACGGACATCCGCTTGTGGTTGCGCGATGCCATCACGGATATTGACGCACTGCTGCGCAACTACATTCTTGCGTTGCTTGATCTCGCCGAGCAGCATGCGGCGACGCCGATGCCCGGCTTTACGCATCTGCAGGTAGCGCAACCGGTCACCTTCGGCCACCATTTGCTGGCCTATGTCGAAATGGCGAAGCGTGACCGGGAACGGATGGCCGATTGCCGCAAGCGGGTGAGCCGCCTGCCCTTGGGCAGCGCTGCGCTGGCGGGCACCACATTCCCGATTGATCGCGCCTATGTCGCACAGCAGCTGGAGTTTGAAGCGGTGTGCGAGAACTCGCTGGATGCGGTATCCGATCGCGACTTTGCCATTGAGTTCAGCGCCGCTGCGGCGCTGGTGATGGTGCATGTGTCGCGCTTTTCGGAAGAACTGATTTCATGGATGAGCCCGCGCATCGGCTTCATCGACATTGCGGACCGCTTCTGCACCGGCTCGTCGATCATGCCGCAGAAGAAGAACCCGGATGTGCCAGAACTGGCACGGGGCAAGAGCGGCCGCGTGTTCGGCAACCTGATGGGACTGTTGACCCTGATGAAAGGCCAGCCGCTGGCCTACAACAAGGACAATCAGGAAGACAAGGAGCCCTTGTTCGATACCGTCGATACGCTGACCGATACCTTGCGCATTTTTGCCGACATGGCGACGGGCATTACGGTGAAGCCGGAGGCCATGGCATCGGCACTCAAGCAGGGGTTCGCGACGGCGACCGATCTGGCCGACTATCTGGTGAAAAAGGGACTGCCTTTCCGCGATGCGCATGAAGCCGTGGCGCTTGCCGTGCGCAGCGCCGAGAAGAAGGGCTGCGACCTGGCCAACCTGTCGTTGCAGGACCTGCAGACATTCTCACCCCTGATCGACAAGGATGTCTTTGCCGTGCTGACGGTAGAGGGCTCGCTGGCGGCGCGCAACCACATTGGTGGCACGGCCCCGGCACAGGTTCGCGCAGCAATACAGCGCGCTCGCGCCTCGCTGTAGGCCGGGAGAGAAAATGGCAATGGACAGAATCGGCAAATACGACATCAAGCAAAAGCTCGGCGAGGGCGCAACCTCGACCGTGTATCTTGGCCATGACTCTTTTGCCGGACGCGATGTGGCGGTCAAGGTGATCTTCCCCGAGGTGCTGAAGGACCGCGAGAAAGGCCGTCTCTACCGGCATCTGCTGGTCAATGAGGCTTCACTCGCCGGCAAGCTGCTGCACCCGCATATCGTGCAGATCTTCGATGCGGTGATCGACGATGACCAGAGCTACATCGTGATGGAGTACGTGCCGGGCGGTACGCTGGAGCAGTTCTGTTCACCGCGCAACCTGTTGCCGATCAATCGCATGGTGGAAATGATCTTCAAGTGCACGCGCGCGCTTGAATACGCAAACCGGCTTGGCATCACCCATCGCGACATCAAGCCGGCGAACATCCTGCTGGCGAAGCAGGGCAATACCGGCGACATCAAGATTTCCGACTTCGGCGCAGCCCTGATGGCGGGCAGTGACCAGACGCAGACGCAGGTGTCGGGCGTTGGTTCGCCGGCCTACATGTCGCCGCAGCAGGTGCGTGACCTGCCGCTCAATCACCAGACCGACATCTACTCTCTCGGTGTCGTGATGTACCAGCTGCTGACAGGTCGCCTGCCTTTCACGGCGACCAACAACTTCAGCATGATCTATCAGATCACCAACCACGACCCGCTGCCGCCGTCGACCTTCCGCACCGAGATCCCTGCAGGACTCGACGCCATCGTGGCACGCGCCATGCAGAAGGAAGTGGAGGCGCGCTACGCGACATGGGAGGAGTTCTCTCACGATCTGGCGCAGTCATTCCGCAACAAGCAGTTGTCGGCGCATGTTCAGGAAGTACCGGACAGCCAGAAGTTCGAGACGCTGCGCGGGCTGCCCTTCTTCTCGGAATTCAGCGATGTGCAGATATGGGAAGTGGTGCGCTTCTCGACTTGGGACGATGCCGCCGCCGGCACGGTGGTGATGAAGGACGGCGAGGCCGGTGACTATTTTTGTTTCCTCGCCGAGGGCGAACTGCGCGTCAACAAGAAAGGTCACCTGCTTGGCGTGCTGACGCCCGGCGACTGCCTGGGCGAGATGGCGGTGATCAATCGCAACAGCAGCGTCCGCGGTGCCGACGTCGTTGCGCAGACGCAATCACGCCTGGTGACCATTCGTGCAGATGCGCTGC
>CANJXH010000009.1 GCA_947478755.1 Betaproteobacteria bacterium
GATGGCAAACCGCTCGACCCCAAGGACCTGATTGCCCATTTCTTCGTCGTGCTCACCGCTGGGCACGACACGACTTCGTCGGCGATAACCGGGGGCATCAAGGCATTGCTGGAACACCCGGATCAACTTCAGATGCTGCGAGCGGAACCTTCAAAAATTGCAAGTGCCGCGGAGGAAATCCTGCGTTGGGTGACCCCTACCGTGCAGTTTTGTCGCACGGCGACACAAGACTATGTATTGCGTGGCCAGAACATCCGAAAAGGGGACAGTCTGGTGCTGCTCTATTCGTCAGGCAATCGGGACGCGGAGGTCTTCAACGATCCGGACAGTTTTCGAATCGATCGCACCCCCAACCCCCATCTTGGATTTGGGGCCGGCGTGCATTCCTGCCTAGGATCGCAATTGGCCCGAATGGAAGTTCGCTGCTTTCTGAAAGTGCTCCTAGAACGCATCGAGCATCTGGAACTGGCTGGACCCACCCCGTATATCGCGGCCAATCTTGTAACAAGGTTGGAGAGATTGCCAGTGCGCTATGCCTTTTACCAAGGCAGCCCGATACGCGATGTCAGTTGAGCCGTGGCTCGTCAGTCGTAACAATTGCCGAGGCGAAGCCGAATCTCGATTGGGCAGTATCAAAAAAAGACGTTCAGATTGTTCGCCAACACCGTCGCGTGATCCAGATATACAGTGCGTGACGCAATCCGAAAGCTTTCGCCATCGGGTCGAAGTACATCGACCCGGGCACCAGTAAAGACCTCTACTTCGCGATCGAGCCGATAACGATGAACCTGGAAGCAGCTGCGCGCGTCCAGCTCACCGCCTTCCAGTTGTCTGGCCTGAACGTTGGTGATCAGGTGGCGCTGTATTGACGGTGGGTCTTCGGCCCACGCCCTGCCCGAGGCCATGCGGATCACACGCCGTTGCAGCACGGACTTGTCGTCATCGAAATGCGCGAGCCCCGCATCTCCAAGTGAATCGCTGAACTCATTGACCGCCGTATTGCGATGAATGGGCACCAGGTAGCGCGTATCGTCGGTGAACAGGTTCAGCCATGCCATGAAGTCACGCCCGTCAATGAGGGCCGCCTCGGCGTAGTAGAACTGCTCAACGCGGTGCTGCAACATTAACGCGTCAAGCGCGGTCCGGGTGTCTTGTAACGCGCTCATTGGTGACCTCCTTCTGCATAGCGCGCTTGTGCGGCCCGGTCCATCTCGCGCCAGTTCTCGCTGGTGAGCATTTCGAGCCACCGATGGTAGAAGCCGCGCGCGGCCACTTCGGAATAGGCGCGCTGCGTCACCCGGCCCGGATAGTCGGGGTCAGGACCACGATTAACGCGGTCCCCCATCTGCACAGCGAATGGATGGCGGCGACCGATGGCACCCTTCATGGTGCGCTGGATGCCCGACCACACGGCGCTGTCTTCGGTCTCGAACAGGCCACCCGCACCGAAGGCGCGCTGCGAATTCTTCGCCCACAACTGCTTCACTTCGGGCGGCGCTGCTGCGGGCGACAATTGCCAGGTCCAGATTTCCGATTCGTCCACGCTGACCGGATGAATCACGCGTATGTGATTGAAGCCGAACAGCACCACGCCGGTCGGGAACAGTGTCATGTGCGCAGCCTGCACGTCGGCGCGAGCCTTGCCGACGCGCGCCACGGCTGCGGCGTACGAATCGTCGACCAGATAGTGTTTGACGCGCTCGCCCAGCGTCAGGTCAAGTATCGGACCATCGGTCCACAAGCCCATGCCGTGCCCTTGCGGCGACGTGAATTGCCGGCCGGTCACGGGCAACTGCATGTTGCTCATGTCCGCACCGGGCGGCACGCTCGCGATCAGCGCCGAGATATGGGTCATCTCCGGATGCAGCATGTCATTCACGAATTGTTCGGCGATGATTTTCCAGTTCGCCTTGACGATCCATTTGTTCACACCCCCCATCAACTCCATCCCGCCCTCGAAGCGATCAAGCGGGGTATCGAGGTACCAAGCCGCGTCGCCGAGATAATCAATCAGCGTCGGCGCCGACGGATCCCAGGTGCCAAATACAAGTCCCTTATAGGTATCCACCTGTGCCATCTGCACGCAGCCCCAGGCCGACTTGTCGAAACCTTCCGGAAAGACGATGTCCTCGTAGGGAACGCTGCGCAAGCTACCCGCCGTATCCCATGACCAGCCGTGGTAGGTGCAGGTGATGGCCTTGACGTTGCCGGAATCCTGGCGGATCAGTTCATTGCCGCGATGGCGACACTGGTTGAGCAAGGCCTTGACCGAGCCATCCTTTTGCCGCACAACGATCACGCGGTCGGCGCCGACATAGGTATTGAAAAAATCGCCGGGCGCGGGGATCTGGCCCGCCGGGCAGAGCAGCACCCAGGCGCGGCCGAAGATACGGTCGAGTTCCAGCTGGTAGATGGCTTCGTCGGTAAAAACGAGGGGGCTCAAGACGCCCTCGTTCATGTCGCACAGGCTGCGGACATCACCAAATCTCATATCAGACATTCGCGTACTCCTCGTCGAAGGCCGGCTGGTGCTGGCGTCGTTATTCTGTCTATAGCTGCTGCGCAATCGTCTTGCGCATCATGAAAAACATGACAAAGAACCACGGCCCGAACAGCACTGCCGGCAACCAGAAAGCCAGCAGGCCATCCCAGGCAAAGGGCCCGGTCTTGAAAAAGGTCACCAGCGCGCCCGGCATGAACAGCAGGCCGGTCCAGATATTGAAAAATCCTAACCACCGCGGGAAGACCGGTTTGATGTTGGTATCGGACAAAATGCAAAAGCCGATGGTGAGGTTCTGCAGCGCTGCCGGCGTGCCCGGCATCACCACCATCAGCCAGGCCAGATCAAAGAGCAGATAAGTGAGTTCCGGCCCGCGGTCCGGGCGGAAGGCCACGGCAGTCATCAGCATCGCGCCGACGATAATGATCACGCCACCCGCACATCCGACTGCGAGTTGGGCGTAGGTCCACATCGGATTCTCTTTTTCGATGCGTCGCAACTGGGTCGAAATGGCACCGACCCACACGCAGTTCAGCGTGCCGGCAAACATCATCAGGATCATGCCGAAGCGGATGCCAGTGGTGTGCTCCTGGTAATAGGCCGCGACTTCTGTCGGCGTCATGGTCGCCGGCAGCGGCGGCAGGAAGCCGGCAAACGGCCAGAACGACAGGCCGAACATGATGATGGTGACGGGACCTGCCCAGGTACCGATTAGTTGCGCGCGCTTGTTCACTTGGCTCTCCCTTGTTGTTGTGGCTTACATCGTGCGCAAAAATTCTTTCGCCGCCAGGCGCCCCGGCATGCCGGAGACGCCGCCGCTCGGGTGTGCTCCCGCGCCACCGAGGAACAGCCCTTTCACCGGCAGACGATGATTGCCCAAGCCAAGGATTGGGCGCATCGGGCCAAAGGCGGGGAGGTCGACGTGCAGGGTGTGGCCGTTGGTCGCACCCTTGCGGCGCTCGATGTCGAGCGGTGAATCGATGAAGCGGCCGATTTCCAGCGAGTCGATGCCCGTGTAGTACTGGCTGACGTGGTCGATCATGGACTGCGTTGCTGATTCGGCCAACGAGTCCCAGCCCTGTTCCGGATGCAGCGGCACGTGGTTGGTGTACATATAGAGCACGTCCTGCCCTTCGGGCGTCTGGCTCGGTTCTTCTTCATTGGGGATGCAGCAGAAGGTGATCAACTCCTCCGACTTAGGCATCACCCCGCCGCCGGCTTTCATGTAGGTCTTGCCGCCCTGCTCGATGTCACCGATGAAGGTGAGCGGTCGTCTCAGGTTGAGGTCGTCGCGCCGCTTCTTCTGGTGCCGGTCGAGGCTCAGCCTGCCGGAGAAAGCCAGGTCGGCCTTGAGCACCGCCGTGCCGTGCGCGTTGCTCGGGATATGCTTTGCGCGTCCCATGTCCTGCTGCGACAGCGTGCCCTCGGGCAGCAGACGGGTAAACAGCGTGATCGGGTCGCAGGTAGCGATGACGCCCTTGCTTGCCGCAAGCGTGCGGCCATCCTGCAGCACAACGCCGCGCGCGCGGCCGCCCTCGACGACGATCTGCGAGACACGCGCATTGGTCTCGATGCTGTTAGCCCCCCCACCGATCGACTTCAGCCGCGCCGCCATCGCATTGGGGATGGCTTGCTGGCCGCCCACGGCGCGATAGCAGCCGGTGCTGTGGATGAAGGCAATGAACATGTGCGACACGGCGGTGCCGGGGCGATCGCTCGGGTACTGAACGTGCGGGATGCCGTTGATGAAGTTGCGCACGATCGGGTGCCTGAAGTTGCGATCTAGATACTCGTCGGCAGAGGCAACAAAAAAGTCGGCGAACTTCTTCCAGTAGGGCATGGTCTTGAGTGCCGCCATGCCCAGAGTAGCAATCGACGCGAAATCCGGGCGTGCCAGGTTGGTCAGCATCGCGGGCACCGCCACCTTCATCAGCCGGTCAAGGAAGATGGCGTATTCGAGATAGGCCTTGGCATCGTCGGGCGAGAAATACCTGATCTCTTCCGCCGTCTTGGCTGCATCGCGCCAGAAGCACAGAGATTCACCATCCGGATGCAGGTAGGCATAGGCCGGGTCCGAGGCCTTGGTTTTGAGGCCATGGGCGGCAAGGTTGAGTTCTCGCGCCACCGGGCTCACCTGCCAGAACACAAGGTCCATCGAGCAATAGTTCACCAGATGATTGGGTGCGTCGGGAAAAGGGTAGCCCGATGCACTCATGCCGCCGATGGTGGTGTTCGCCTCCAGCACCTTCACCTTGAGGCCCTTGTCGGCGAGGTAGTTGGCGGTAGTCAGGCCGTTGTGCCCGGCACCGATCACGAGTACGTCATGTTCCATTGGTGTTTCCTCCGAAATTTTGTGAGTTCGGCTTAATGTTGGTCAACAAAGCAATATCTGGCGGGGACCCCATTTCGACGATTACTTGAGCATGGTCCGAGCGGTATTTCGTCCGGGCCATCCGTTGTAGCCGGACATCGGATGGGTGCCGTGGCCGGTCAGCCAGAGACCATGAATCGGTGTGCGGTAGCCGGCGAGCGAGGGGCTGGGCCGCCACATGGCAGTCTGGGATGGAATGAGGTCGAGCGCGCGGGAAGATCCACGGTACACCCACGGCTGGTTGAACTCTGCCGGACTGTTGGTGTGCACACCGATGATGCTTTCTCTCAACCCGGGGGAGTACTCCTCGATGTGGTCAAGCACCTTGTCGAGATAGAACGGTTTGTGGTCGGGCCATGTTCTTCCACCAGAGAGCGTGTGAGGTACGGCACCACACCAAATGTAGGCGACATCGCCCTGGCTGCCGGGCGGCACCATGGTCCGATCCAGCACGGACGGAATCGCCATGAAGAACGGCACCTTGTCGGCAATTTCACCGCGGCGGTTCGCCGCCTGAAGCCGCTGGATGAAGTCGACACTGGGGGCAATCGTGATGCCTCCAAAGTGGTCTTCCGGCAGCGCGTGTCTGGGGAAGCTCGGGCGCCGGGAAAGGGCGAGGTCGGCCTTGAAGTGACTGATCCCGTTGCCCGCCACCTGCATGAGGCGAACCTCGTCCTGCACGATCGGTGGCACCGAAGCCTTCTCGATGAGGCGGGTGAACAGGCTGGTCGGATCAGTCGAAGAGACGATTTCGCTGGCCTGCAATTCTTCGCCATTCTGCAGGACAACACCACGCGCCCTGCCGTCGCGAACGATCACGCGCTGCACCGGTGCCGAAGTGCGCACCTCGCCGCCAGCCGCCCTGACACAGGCAGCCAGCGCATCGGTAAAGGCGCCAGACCCGCCTACGGCACGCTGCAGCGGATACAGGTGCATCATCGCAAAGTAAAGGAATATGCCGGTGTTCAGCGGTTCCTCAATCTCCTGAAAAGTTCCTGTCACGGTACTTGTCGCGAAAAATGCCTTGATCTCCTCGCGCTCGAAGCCGTTGATGATCTGCAGCGGGGACATCATCATGATGCGCGCGCCCGGCAGCAGGCTCTTGCGATGCTTCACCGCACGCCGGATCAGGCTCGCTATCGTGCGCATGCCCGGCCTGGTCGGATGGTCCATGAGATAGGGCAGGATGGTATGCGTCAACGCCATGATCGGCTGCATGAGGCGTTTGTAATAGTCGGCATCATGCTGCGACAGGCGTGCGATCGATTCGCAAGTGCGGTCGAGGTCATGGAACATCGACCATGAGGTGCCCTCCGGGCCCAGGTAAGTGTTATGGGGATCCGGGTAAACCCATTCGAGGCCGTGGCGTGAAAGATCGAGCTCATCCACCACCGACGGACGAATCATCGTAAACGGGAACTCGATCCCGTAGGTGTTCATGCGATACCCCGGTGCACCGGGGACTTCCTCGGTCAAACAGAATCCACCAACTTGCTTGTTGGCTTCCAGCACGAGAACCCGCTTACCCGCTTTGGCAAGGTAGGCAGCACAGGTCAGGCCGTTATGTCCGGCACCAATTACGATTACGTCGTGTTCCACTGTTTCCCCTCCGTGAACTTTTTATAGCCCCGCAGAACTGCAATCATCGTGGCGGTATACATGAGCAATTCGCCGAATTACACTCTTTCGCGACAACGATCACTTGACCTGACGCGATCAAGACTTGACTGGGAGTGCATATGGGAGACCTCACCGGCAATGCCGAATCGACAAAATCAACGGCCAGGGGTGGTCGCCGGTTTGAAGCCAGCAAGGTCAAGAGTTTCCTTGCCTCCGACTTCTTTACTGCCGATTACGAAGTCGTTGCCGGCGATGCATCCGAGCTTGCCTATCTCGGCGGCGTCCACCTCGGTGCTGTCGACGTCTTGCGCCATGAGGCCGTCGGCGTACACCGTGGCCACCGACGCCTGCAGCATTACCGGCAGGACCATATCGACGACTTCCTGATCTCGGTCCCTGTCCGCGGCCGAACCACAGTGATGCAGGCAAAAAGCAGTATCGCGATCGAGGCCGGCACCTTCATCATTTCGGCCACCGCCAAACCGATCACCTTCACCTCGGAATCCGCCAACTCGCATAGTACCTTCCAGACCTATCACGTCAAGGTATCGGGCTCGATGCTGCGGGTGCGCGTTCCACAGATCGACCTCTACTGCCACCATCCCATAAAGATCGACAATGGTGCCGGCGAAATCATGACTGCGATGTTTGCGCTGGCGATCAAGCAAGGCGCGGAGCTCACACTAACGCAGGCACGCAATTTCGGCGGCATGGTGATCGACGCCATAGCCAACGCAACGCGCGATGCCCCGGAGCTGGTGAGCTTCCACCCCGATTCGCGCCAGACGGCCTACGCGCGTATCCGTGACGAGGCAGGACACTTCATCGCCTGCAACCTTTCCAACCCGGCGCTCGACCCGGCGCTGGTCGCCAAGCATTGCGGCATCTCGGTGCGCCATCTGCATGCCGCCTACGCTGCCACCGCGCAGACACTGGGATCGGTAATCAAGGAGACACGACTCAAGGGTTGCCGAATGGCGCTGCAAAGCGCAGAGTTGCGCGAGCGCACGGTGTTCGAGATCGCCATGCGCTGGGGCTTCAGCGACCCCGCCTATTTCAGCCGCGCCTACAAGGCCATGTTCGGCGTCTCGCCGCGTGCCGATCGTGACAGGGCTTGAGATGCCCCGTGCAGACGATCCAATGCGAGGGATCAGGTCGTCTACGATTTCAATGCCTGAAACGTCTTTACCGCACGCTGTATCGATGCCGCGCCATCGGCCGGCCCCAGCACCATGGGCGTCATGTCGGCAATACTGACAAAGTCGGCGCCTGCATCGATGTACTCGCGGCAGACGCCAGTGAGGTAATCCGGCGTGCCGCAGTAAAAGGACTTGCGCACCAGTTCGTTTGAGGTACGGGCAACGATGTCGCGAATCTCGGCGGCCGGGTGCTCGGCGGGCAGCCAGTGGGTCGGATAGTTCCAGCCCTCGGGCATCACGGGTGTGATGCCGACTTCCGCCCAGTTCTTGCCATCGACCCGCCCGTTGCACGCTGCGAAGTACTTGATCAGCGGGTTGTCGAGCACGACATCGAGTACATCGGGATCATCGTGCGTCGCGCACACCAGCCAGATGCCCATGCCGAATTTCTGCGGATCGCGGCCATTGGCTTCGACCTTCTCGCGCAGGCTGCGCACCAGCTGGGCGAACTTGTCGGGGTTGGTGATCGCTTGCGGAACGGCGGCCTCGAAACCATCCGCATGTTTGGCCGCAATCTCCAACAGCGTCGGCCCGCCGCCCAGGGCCCAGAACTCGGGTCTGATCGCCGGCCTTGCATCGCCCATGAAGGCATTCGTGTAATTCCAGAAGTGGCCTTCGTATGAAATGGGTTCCTGTGCATCGTAGAGCTTACGGACCAGTGCCAGCGTGTCTTCGAGCCGCTTCAGGCCCTCGGCACGCTTGTAGCCGAAAGGCTTGGTCTGCCGCGCCTCGCCGGCGCCGATCGCGCACACGACCGGCCCGCTGGTCGCGTTGGCAAGTGTCAGCAGGCGGCGCAACAGTTCAGCAGGACCCGAACGCAGCGAGTCGGTCGACAGTCGCAAGCCAATGTCGGGATTTTTTGCCGCGATGTAGCCTGCTTCGATGAAGGGATCATAGAGGGCGCCGCCGTCAACGAAGTCTGCGGCAGGCGAGTTCTTTGGTGTCCACAGTTCCTTCGGAAACCAGGTCGACAGTTCATCCCAGAGGTAGACGAAATCGACGGCACCGGTCCCTCGCAGGGCGCCAGCATATTCCGCCAACGCCGGCAAGGGTGTGGTGCGGTGATCGTCGAGCGGAATGGCGGTGCTTATCTTTCTGGACATGTTCTCTTTCCTTCAGTGATTGGTGGCCGGTCCAGCCACCTCGGCGGGAATCGTCACGCGATTGGTCCGAGAGGTCTTGGTCGCCAGCGGCAATTCCGGCCGCGTGCAGTCATAGTCGGCATTCGGTCCGCACACCTTGCCCAGCAGGTAGGACGGGATGTTCTTCGGGAAAGGATCGGAATGCAGACCACCGAAGGCAACCGGCACCGTATCGCCGATGAAGAACACCATGTTGAATACGCCGGCCAGCGCGAGGAAACGGACAAACTTCTTGCCGGCACGGCTCAAATTGAGCTTTTCGACACCACGCTCGGCGAAGGTCAGACCGTGGTCGTCGCGCCAGAAGTAGATCGAGGCATACACGGCCCAGCAGAAACCCCAGAGCAGGAACTCGTAAATGGGAAACTGGTAATACTCGCCTGCCCAGAGCGTCAAGCTTTGCACCGCGCCGGCATACACGTACATGCCAGTACGTAGAAAAAATCCTTCGAGCACCAGGTCCAGCAGCATGAAGCCGATGTAGACCGCAAGAAAGAGGCGCGCCGAGTTCCAGTCCGGCCGACGTGCCTGTATCCAGCGCATGACGCGTGCGCCGGCGAGCATCGGAAAAAAGACAAACCAGCAGGCGTACGAAAGACCCCAGGCGATCGGGGCCTCGGGGATGTACTGCGCGTTGGGCGACACCCAGCCCGGGATGTTGCCGTACCAGGAACCGAAGTTGGTGAATACGGGACTGAGCAGCCCGGTCGGCGCAAACCAGTTGATCGCCGCGTTTTGCCAGTACAGCGTGATCAGGGCAAGCACCATGAGGCCGTCAGATGAAATCTCGCCATCGCGCCGCCACGGTTTGATGACGTACCCGTACATCGCGACCGCGAACAGCACGATGGTCGAGGTCTCGATGATGCGAGCGACAACAAACATCCATGCCGGTGGCACGTCCGGCCCGAGAATGGGGACCGACTTGAAGTTCGGGCCGAACACCCAGGAACCAAACAGGTAAATGCTTAGGACGACGAGCGTCGCGCCGATCGCCGCCCACAAGGTGACCGGTGCAAAGCCCCCGGTCGAGCGGGGCAATAAGGTGGATTGCGCATTCATGGACATGCTCTACCTCCTGTGAGTTTTTTTGGTCGCGAGGCGGCTCGTGCCGGCTGGCGTTATGGAACGTGTCGCAGAATATATGAAGTATTTGCTTTATTTCTGCTTTATTATTCAGCTGTCAGAATGACAGACCACGCCCACCGCAACAGGAGGCACTTACAGCAAATGCGGTGACGATCGGCGATCAGCGGCTTACGGAAAAATGAGAAGAAAACCCAAACAACAGCGCTCGGAACAGACCGTCGACAAGATCAAGCAGGCCATGCGCGAGATCGTCCTCGAAAAATCCTATGCCGCTGCCACCACCAACGAAATCGCAAGGCGCGCCGGCGCCAATATTTCGTCGCTTTATTTCTTCTTCCCGAATCGCGAAGCCATCGCGCAGGCAATTTTCGAGGAGACATCACTCAAGATCGCCCAGGTCACGCATCGGCTGGTGTTGCAAAGCCTGACCAAGCCGTTGAAAGAAGGCATGACCGACATGGTGACGGAAATCATCAACGCACTAGATGAGGAGCAGGCGTTTCTGCAAAAACTGATTGAACAGGTACCCGACCTGCGCGAAACCGCCAACGCACTGGAACAGGAACGACTCGGGCGCCACGTGGCGCGCCTCTATATCGAGCACCACCTGGGCAAGCAGGACGAAGAAGAAATAGCCTGCAAACTGTTCTTCGTCCAGCACCTGAGCTTCGACCTGATGCGCCGATATGTGGTCGAGCGGCCGGACAATATCTCACGCGACCGCTTCATCACCGAACTGTCATCGCTGGTCACCAGTTATCTCACGGCCCAGGGCACACCTGCAGTGAAAAAGCCGCAACGCGCGGCACGCAGGCGCAGCTGATCCGCGCCGGGTTGGTGGGGACTAGGTTCTCCGCCGCAACTGGAAAGCCCGCTTGTAGGCGCGTAGCTCCCGATCGCGTTGTTCCGGTGAAACACTGGGGGTGTCCGCGGGCATGTGCTGCTTCACTTCGTCGATCTTCACCTTGGTGGCTGTCGGCTCGGGTGCGCTGCTGCAGCGCGTCCAGCGGCCGTAGAGCATGCCTTTGGCGAAGCCGCTGTTGTCGAACCAGTTCGGCACGCCCGGGTCCTTCGCTGACAGCACGGCGCGGAACTTGCCATCCTTGCTGATCTTCGCCTGGAAGCCGTTGATCGACGCGATGCGGCGTGCCGGGTCCGTGGTGCGCCACCAGTCATCGGCGATCTGAAAATTCCAGTAGGCGCATTGTTTCGGCAATTCGGTCTCGACGATCAGGGCCTCATCATCCTTGAGGTCGTACACCATCTCCGGATAGAACTGACCACCGACACCACCGGACGTGCTGTAGTCGCGCACGACAAACTTGTTGGTCCCGTGCTGCTGCAGCGTGCCCTTGTACAGGCGCATCCCGAAGGTGATCCAGTTCTCCACCCAGCCGCTCACCTTGCGTAGCTGCTGGTCGATCTGTTCCTTGCTCGGGCGCCCTCGGCTGACGGAACGATCAAGTCGATCGATGGCAATGCGCGCGTCGATCTCCTTTTCCCAGTCATACGAAATCTGCCGGATCACCATGTAGTCGGCGCCAGCATCCAGTTTCCACCAGTCGCCCTTGTAGCCGGCGGGACGCTCGGCACTGAGGATCACGTCGAAGGCGCCGTTCTTGCCAAGCTTCAACTTGTCTATGCTGTACGAAGCCAGCGTCGCGCCGAGGCCGATGGGCGCACCTTGCGTGAACATCTTGGCGGCGGCCACCTGGAAATCAACAATGCGCGTCGTGCCGCGATAGCCCGAAAGGCGATAGACACCCTTGGGATCGAGCGGTGTGAACTGGTAGATGTCGTCCGGGTTGGGAAAGGCGGCGTCGAACACCTGACTGAACAAGGGCCACAGGTCCGGGTGCTCCGGGTCGGCGTACAACAGGCCGTAGTAGGCCTGCGAAATCTCGGTAAACATGAAGCGGTACATCTCCGCACGGCGCTGCGGATCGTCGCCATCCGGCATCTGCGCTACCAGTCGATCAGCCACGCCTTTGAGGGGGTCCACATAGGCCGAGAACTCCGTTCCTGCGCTGGCCGTTTCGTCGGCGAATGCGGGCGACAGACTCAGCAACGATGCTGCCATTGCCACCAACAAGCTTATCCGTTTCATGTCATTTTCCTTGTTGATCAACCCGCAAGCACGCGGGGAAAGCGTTTGATATAGCCGGCAAAGCGTTGGTGAATCTTTTCCTTGCTGAGACCGAATCGCTCCATCGTGTAATCGTAGGTGCCGAAGTGGCTCTGCGGCCGGCGTGCCTCGTAGTCGGCGAAGGCCTTGCGTGCTGCCGGCGTCAACTCCCGGCCGGCGCGCGCATAGATCTGCGCGATGACGTCGATGCCATGGTCGCGGATGTCGTCGTAGTACACGTCGACGATGTGCGACTCGCCATGCGTGGCACGGAAGGCGAGGTTGTTGTCGGTGGCCGCACCAAAGAACTCGTTGAAGTCGCTGCCAAGCTGAACCGTATCGGTATGCGAGCAGTAGATCTCGCGGTTGCATTCCAGCAAGGACGCAAAAGAGGTCACCGACTTGGCCGGATCGCGATGGCAGTGCACCACCGTGGCATCGGGAAATGCCAGCAGCAGGTTTTCGAATTCGCCGATGTGCGCCGGCGACTTGAGTATCCACGGCCTGCCCCTCGCGCCGCCATCCTGCCACTGCAGGTATTGCAGCATCTTGTACACATGGGCATAGCTCGAACGCTGACCGTGCTTCTCGATGTAGGCGCGGTGCTTCGGCGCATGGGTCTTCATCGACGAAAAAGTGGACTGGAAGGTCATCTCCATGATGAACCACTCCTCATCCGGCTCCATTGCCTCCATCGCGTGGCGCGCCATCACCTTGGGAAAGTGCGTCGCCAGCAGCTGCTCGTATTGCAACGCAAGGCCAATGCGGGGGTCGGGCGTCATGCCCTCGCTGCCGGGCAATGGCGACGGGAAAAGGATGCGCCACACCTCCAGCCGTTGCACGCCCGGGTCGGCCGACATCATGCGCTGCAGCTTGGACGTACCCGTACGCGGCAGGCCGGTGATGATGATCGGCTTGACGATCGGGTCATCAAACATCTCGGGGTGTGCCTTGCTGTCGCGTACGAATACCAGCCGGTTCGACAGCAGGCGCACGATGTCCTGAAACGTCGCGCCGATGCCGGTCTCGCTGAGCCCGGCCGATTCACGCAGGTCTTCGAGCAATATCGTCAAGCCTTCGACAAAATTGCGCTCGCCGAAATCCTCAAGGCCCGTGGCCTGCACCGCAGCGACCATCAAGGTCTCGACATTCAGGCTGGCCATGGTCAAAGGGGATGCCGCGTTGAAATCAGTCATTGCGCTTTGCTTTCCGTGATGGGTTCAGAAGGTGCGACCAGCCGTATCAACGTGGCGCCGACTTTTTTCGGGTGCCGACAAGCAGGCAGGGATACCAGGCCCAGGCCACCGCCGCAATGGCGACCAGCGGCACCACCAGCACCGGCGAACGACGTTTGAAACGCATCAAGCTCCTCCCCTTTTTTATTGGGCCGTCAGGCCACTATTTTGATGCCTGATTTTAGCCGGCATCGGCCGCTTCGGACGCGATCACCATGCCGTGATTTGAGCATAAGGGCAGTGCCTTTTCCTGCAGCTGCAGGATGAAAGCTTGTTTACTTTTTCGTTGCCACAGCCCCTAGCGTGCTGAGGCCGAGAGGACGCCCACTTGAACTGATCAATACCCCGGCGGTGGCGGCGGTGGCGGTGGAGATGTCGGCGTGCGTTGCTGTGCTTGCACGCCTTGCTGCTGCAGAGAGTCCCTGCCCGCCATCGAGGCCGGTACCGGCACGCGCTCGCCCTTGGCGTACATGCACTGGATGTAGGCATTGTCGTAACGCTGCTGGCTGCCATAGGCCGAGGCGTCGGCTGCGCCTGCGCCCGCCATGCTGCCCATGATCAGCCCGGTGCCTGCGCCCGCGCCGGCACCCTCATGCCCGCCGATCGCCGCGCCGGCCACGGCACCGATGGCCGTGCCCACCGCCGCGCTGCGCACCGCCGCATTGTTGGCGGACTGGCTGGCTGACGCGCCGCCAATCTGCACCAGGGCATAGTCACGACAACTCGCATCGTCGTAACGAAACTGGTCGAAGGTCTTGCTGGTGCCGGGCAAGGCCATCACGCTTGGCCCCGTGGGCACTGATGCACAACCTGCCAGCACCAGCGCCCCCGCTGCTGCCACCCAAAGTTTCTGCCTGATCATCATGGTTCCTTTCACGGCCCGGGCGGCGTCGGCGAAACCTGCTGCCAGCCGCTCGGGCATTGGCTCACATAAGGGTAATAGCGCTTCGACGCCGGGCAGTAATACCAATAGCTGCTCGCCTGCGGTGCGGCCGGCGCCGGTGCCATCTGAGGTTGCTCGATATACACCTGCGGTTGCGGTTGCACGATCACCGCGGGCGGGTAGTAATACGGTTGCGGCGGGTAATACCAGCCCGGCCCCCACCAGGGACCAACACTGAAATCGAGAAAGATGCGGCTGCGAGCGTGTCCTTCATAATGCCCGCCACCGCCGTAGTGACCGCCACCACCATGGTGACCTTGGCCGCCGCCGTGTCCACCTTCGGCCCATGTCGTGCCGACCATTGCCGACACCAAAAAAACGGATGCAATACACGCTTTGAGAATTTTCATGATTCGACTCCAAAGGTCCCAAGAGGGATTAACGTCTTTGTAGCCGATTCGTTACCCGACGATGCGGGGTGTTTTGTAAGCGCGTGTTGCAGCCATCCCCGCTATAACGGGGGATGCCAAGACAGCAGTGTTACCAGCGCTTTCTTAATTGCGCACCGGCACGGCGTTCGCGCAGGCTGGCGTCGCGCTGGGCTGGCGTAACCACGGGCGTGTCGGCCGGCAGATACTTGCGCACGTCGACAAGCTTTACCTTCGTTACCGTTGGCGTCGGCTGGCTGTCGCATTGCAGCCAGCGGCCGAACAACGAACCCTGCGCGTAGCCGGCGTTGTCCAGCCAGTTGGGCACGCCAGGGTCGCTGGCCGACACCACGGCGCGGAAATTGCCATCCTTGTCGATGCGGGCGGTGTAGCCGTTGAGATTGCTCTGGCGATTGGTGTAATCCACCGTGTTCCACAGGCTGTCGTTGGTGACGATGTTCCAGTAGCGGCAGTGCTTCGGTACCTGCGTCTCGTAGATCAGGGCTTCATCTGCGGCAATGTCGATCAGGCCCTCGACGTAATACTGCTTGGTCGTGAAGCCGCCCTGTGCCGAAAGATCACGCACCACCACCTTGTTGATCAGGCCGTCCGCGGTGTAGCTCGTCAGCCGACCGGTGGGTATGCGCGTCCAGTTGTCTGCGGCGATGGAAATTCGGCGCAACGCATCGGCAATCTCTTCCGGCGTCATGCGCGGCTTGACTGCCGGCGTATCCAGGCGCTGGATGCCGAAGCGGCCATCCACCTCTTTCAGCCAGTTGTAGGCGATCTGCCGCACCATGACATATTGCGTGCGTTGGTCCATCTTCCACCAGTCACCCTTGTACCCGGCGGGGCGCTCGCTGCTGAGCAGCACCGAGAAACTGCCATCCTTGCCGAGATGCAGACTGTCGACATCGTAGTTGGCGAAGGTCGGCATCATGCCGCCCTGTCCGTGCGGATAAAAATCGCCACTGCCGATCTGGAAATCGATCAGGCGCACCGTGCCGCGGTAGCCGGATATTTTGTATGTGCCCTTGCCATCCAGCGGCGCGACGTAATAGGTATCGTCCGGATTGGCCGAACCGATGCTGTAGGCCTGGTTGAATAGCGGCCAAAAATCCGGATGCGCCGCATCACCGACGAAATACGCCATGTAGGCCATCGATAGCGTCTTGAACAACTGCTGGTAAAGCTCCTGCCGTTGCTGCGGATCGTCCGGGTTGGACATCAGCGACGTCGCCTTGCCAGCCAGCGGCAACAGCGGCTCGACATAACTGCGCCATTCGCGATCAATGGTCGCGGCGGTGTCGGGCGAGACATCGGCGAATGCGGTGGCGCTGTTGAGCAGACAGGCCAGCGCCAAAATGGAAATCGACTGTTTCATAGCATTTCTCCTCGTATTTTTCTGAACGCAATATTTCAATCTACCACCGACCGGACCACCGGGCGCAGGTACATCGCTTACCGTTATGGTGCGGCGGCCAGGGTGCCAACAAAAACATTTCTGCATCGGCATCTTGTCGCCGCCATTCGTCGCCGTGCTATCTTTCACCCCCCGGCGCAGCAGCGCTGCATTTACCTACAACAAGCAATCAAGGAGAAAACCATGGATATCATTGGCGGCGGCAAGATGCATGTTTACCCATCTTCGGATGAATACCCCCAAGAGAAGGGCGATCACGAGCACTTGCAGGAAAGCTATGTGCTCCACTTTTTCGACCGGGCGCAGGGCTGCGGCGGCTACTTCCGCATCGGCCATGAACCCAACTGCAACGGCGGTACCATCGCGCTGTGGAGCAACATCGTCACGCCCGAAGGATTTTTCCATCGCGCGGACGACGTGAAGATCGCTCCCGGCGACATCACCAAGAACGGCTTCTCCGCCGACAAGGGTGCACTGGCCTACCACTGGGATGGCAAGCAGATCACCTGGACGGTGAAGGAAAAGGACATCACTGCCAACCTGAAGCTGGAAGATTTCCACCCTGCAGTCGACGGCTACAAGCGCGACGGCAAGGTGGGCGACTATGCAGCAGCCCACGTTGAAGTGGCACTGCGCGTGACCGGCACGATCACCTCCCACGGCAAGACCTATCAGGTCGATGGCCTCGGCATCCGCGACCACGGCTGGGGCGTGCGCCACTGGAATGCCATGCTGTCGCACCGCTGGACGGTGGCGACCTTCGACAAGGACAACTCCTTCTGCGCAGTGGCGATGCATCTGAGCAGCGACGTGATCGCCAAATTCGGCTGGGTGATTCGCGGCGACAAGGTGATCTTTGCCGACAAGGTCGACATCCTCGCCAAAATGGAAGTGGACGGCACCACCAACCGTGGCGGCACGACGACCATGACGCTCAGCACCGGCGAGATCTACACCGCGCACTTCACCCCGGTCACGCCATGCATCAACTCATGGATCCACGGCACCGACTGCGTCGACAATTTTTCGCAGGTCACCTGGGGTGACAAGATCGGCGTCGGCTGCTTCGAGACCTCGAACAACATGCACGCCGGCACCCGCCGTCCGCAAGTGTTCGATGGCGCCCTCTCGGCCAGCGGTTGGTACCCGACCAAGAAGTGATTGCGATTGGTGGCAAAAAAAAGCCCGCGCGATGCGGGCTTTTTTGTTATTCGCCAGTAAAAAACCAGAATCGGGGAATTGATCAATGTAATCCCATGCTATACACTGCGGACAGTATGATCAAAACATTCCAGCACAAGGGCCTGAAGGTCTTTTTCGAGTCCGGCAGCAAGGCAGGTATACAGCCACATCACGCTTCCCGACTGGGGCGGCAGCTGATACGGTTGGACCTGGCCAAGTCAGCGGCGGACATGAATGTGCCGGGATGGAACATGCACTCTCTGACAGGTTCACTCGCTGGTCACTATTCAGTAACGGTAAATGGCAACTGGCGGATGACCTTCATGTTTGAAGGTGAAGATGCCGTACTGGTCGACTATCAGGACTATCACTGAAAGGAATTGAAAATGAGTCGAATGCATAACCCACCGCACCCTGGCGAAACCTTGCGCGAAGACGTGTTGCCGGCACTGGGATTGAGCGTAACTGATGCAGCCGACCAGCTTGGCGTGACGCGCGCTGCATTGTCACGCGTGCTGAATGGACGTGCGGCGATATCCCCACAGATGGCGTTGCGGCTAGAGGGCTGGCTGGGTGTGAAGAACGGTGGACGCGCCGATCTGTGGATTGCGCAACAGGCGGCTTACGACTTGTCCAAGGCGCGAAAAATCGGCATCCCAAAGGTTAAACGCGCAAAGATGGATGGGCTGAAGCTGGCTGCATGACAACATGCGCCCCAACAAAAAAGCCCGCGTGATGCGGGCTTTTTTGTTGGGGCGGACGCAGCCTATAACTTCAAGGCCTTGCGCATCGCATTGGCGAGGCCCGCGCCGTAGGGCGGCGCAATGTACTTGGTGACGTCGAACCACGGCCGCACCGCATAGCCCTTGCCGTTGGACATGGTCTTGAAACCGTCGTAGGCCAGATAGCGGCCCATGCCGCTTTCGCCAACGCCACCGAAGGGCACATCCTGCATGAAGGGGTGGAGCATCACGTCATTGAAGCTGATGCCGCCGGCGTAGGTGTTCTTGAGGATGAAGTCGCGATCCGCCTCGCTGCCGCCAATGAAATACATGGCGAGCGGACGAGAGAGCTTGGCCAGCACCTTCGCCGCGCCCTGAAGCGTGTCGTAGCTCACCACGGGAATGATGGGGCCGAAGATTTCCTCGTGCATCAGCGCGGCATCGAGCGGCGGGTTGATCACCAGCACCGGCGGGAAGGGGTCACGCGTGGCGAGCTGGTCAATGGGCGTACCGTCGAGCACTTCGACCTGTGCCCCACGCTGCGCGGCATCGGCCACCAGATGCGCAAGCCGGCTGCGCTGCCGGTCGAGATGCACGTGGGTGAAGTCCGGTCCCTGCGCGTATTGCGGGTGCATGCGCTGCAAGGCCGCCTTCACCTCGCCGACAAAGGCATCGGTGTCGCTGGCCTGCACATAGGCAAAGTCGGGCGCCATGCACACCTGTCCGGCATTGGTGGTCTTGCCGTTGATGAACTTGGCAGCGGCGTACTTGAGGTCAGCCCCCTTGACGACGATGCAGGGCGACTTGCCGCCGAGTTCCAGCGTCACCGGCACCAGATTTTCGGCCGCCGCGCGCAGCACATGGCGCGCGGTACCGGCGCCGCCGGTGAACACGAGGTGGTCGAAAGGCACTGCGGTAAATGCCTGCGAGACCTCAATGCCGCCGGTGACGACATCGACTTCATCTTCGTTGAAGGCTTCGCGCACCATGGCGGCAATCAGATCGGCCGTCTGCGGCACCAGCTCGGATGGCTTCAAGAAGGCGCGGTTGCCGGCCGCGAGGATGCTGCCCAGCGGGCTGAAGGCCAGCGCGACAGGCGCATTCCACGGCGACACCTTGCCCACCACGCCCAGCGGCTGATGGAAAACGCCGGCACGGCCGCCGATCAGGCCCATGGGGAACTCGGGCTTGCGCTTTTCCGGACGCATCCAGCGCTCGACATGCTTCAGCGAATACTTGAGCGTGCGCACCGGCGCCATCACGTCAACCAGCAGGTTGATCGGCTCGGGGCGACCGGCAAAGTCCGCATTGATGGTGTCGGAGATGCGCTTTTCGTTTTTGATCAGCACATCCACTGCGCGACGCAGGCGGTCGATGCGCACCGCAGCCGTCGGATAGGGATCGTTCTCGTGCGCTGCACGCAGGCGCGCGAGGCGGGCAAGCAGATCGGCACGGACGTCGGGGGCGGGGGAATTCATGTCAGCTCCTTTATTCTTGATTCGCTGTTTTGCCGCAACGGGACAGCAAGGCAATGCGCGGCCTGGTGAGTGGATGCACGGATTTTACCGGGTCAGCGCCGCCGCGCTGACCACGTGTTCGGCAGCCACAATATGTCGCGACCGGCGCTACCTCAGGAGCAGACAGGTAACGGGCAGCACCGGCATGAAACAGCTACTTCGTGGCGAGTATCCACTGCACCAGCATCATCGCTTCCACCTCGGCAAGCTCGACGCGGGCGCTGCTGGGCGGCATCTTGGTGGCCCCCCAGTGCACCGTGGCACCGCTGCTGCCCTTCATCACCACCTCCTGCAACATGGTCTGGGCGTTGTTGAGCCCACGAAAGCGATTGGCGATGTTCTTGAACGATGGGCCGACCATGTCCTTGTCGACCGAGTGGCAACTGAGGCACTGCTTCTGTTTCGCCATGTCGAGCATGCCGTCGGCGTGGGCCGGCGCGATGAAGGCGATGGAGAGAAAGGAAACTGTCGCGATGATTTTTTTCATGGTGTGACTCCTCTTTGTCGATAGGCAAGACGCCAGACTTCACCCTACGACGACCGTCCAGCCGCACCTTGATGCAGGTCAAGCGTTTGGCAGCAAGCCGGTTCCGCAGGTAGGATGCGAATTCCCCCTCGCGACAAAGACGGACTGACCATGAGCCAACAAAACACCACCATCATCGGCGCCACCCCCGAGACCGTGCGCAGCTATCTGCTGGTGCTGGCCGAAGCGCTGAAAGGCACGGTGATGCCCCGGCTCGACGGCCATGCCCACTCGATCGCCGACGAGTGCGCGATGATCGCCACACGGCTGGCGCAGCAGATCAGCGGTGACCCGGCGGCAAAGGCGCTGCTGGCGATGGTGGCGACCAATGGCGCGGACGATACCAACGATACCAACGCCGGTCGGCTTCGCGACGTGAGCGCGGAACGGCGTGCCTTTGACCTGGTCGAGACCGAGGCCAAGGCGCTGTTCGGTGAAGGCCTGCACAACGAACCGGCGCGCGCATTCGATCGGCAACGATTCGAGAACTACCTGCAACAGCATCCGCTGGGCGGGCGCGACACCTGCATCGTCGAGACCACCATGCTCTCGGGCGGACGCTCGAAAACGACGACGCTGATCACTCAGGAAGGCGCCCGCGATCTGCCGCGCCAGTTTGTGCTGCGCCAGGACGGCACCGGTGCCCAGCAGGAATTCACCAAAGAGCTGGTGCGTCCGATAGCGCTGGAATACCAGATCATGGCCTTCGCCCACGCCAACGGCATCAAGGCCCCGCGCACGCTGTTGCTGGAGGCCTCGACCGAGCCGATGGGCGGCGCCTTCATGGCGATCGAGCGTTGCGCCGGCAGTGCTGCGGGCGACATGTTCAAGCCGCTGAAGTCCGACCGTTACGCGCTGGAGCTGGCGGCACAACTGGGCCAATTGCACAGCCGACCGGTGGACAGCCTTGCCGCCACGGTACCGATGCGCAGCAGCACCGAAGCGCAACTGAGCCGGGAACTCGCCGGCATGCGCGAGGTGCATCAGCAGATGGGCACACCGAGCCGTACCGTCGATATCGCGCTCGACTGGATGCAGGAGAACATCGCCAAGGTGCAAGGCCCGCTGAGCCTGGTGCATGGCGACATGGCCTACAACAACACCATGGCCGAGAACGGCCATCTGGTGGCCTTCCTCGACTGGGAACTGTCTCACCTCGGCAACGCGGCGAAGGATCTCGGCTTCGTCCGGACCAGTATCGAGCAGGTGCTGCCGTGGCCGCAATTCATGGCCGCTTACGAGGCCGCAGGTGGACCGGTCTTTTCACCACTCACCATCGACTTCTACACCCTGTGGGGCCAGATGTGGCTGTACTCGATCACCCAGCAGTCCCGCGTCGGCGTGGTCAAGCATGGCCTGAAGGACATCGAGCTGGTGCACTACTGCGCGCACTTCGGGCCGGTGATCATGCAACGCATGGCGCGCACGCTGGAGGCAGTGCTGGGCAAGCCCGCCTGAGCTGCGCAGATACGCCGAAAGCATCGAAAAAGGCAGGCTTTTGGCGCGTGGCCGGCGTTCCGGCGATGCAGTGCCTGTGCCTATAATTGTGGCAACAATTATTCGACGCACCCTACCCCGGAAATTCAGCACATGGCAGGACCAAGGCACAGGCGCGGCTTCATGCCGCATGACGCACTCGCCGGTTTTTTTCGGTCGCTGCACAAGGTAAGCACATGAGCATGTTCCGCAGTTCTCCTGGCAAACCTGCCATCAACCTGCTCACGCTGACACCCGCCTTCCTGTTGTCCAGCGCGCTGCTGCTGGCAGGTTTCCGGGCCGCCTTCCTGTGGCGTTACGCCGATGCCGCCAGCCTTGCCGGCATGGGGCAAGATATTGTCCATGCCTTTGTCCTCGGCCTGCGTTTTGACCTCAAGGTCGCCTGTGTCGCCACCCTGCTGTGGCTGATACCGCTGGCGCTGCTGCAAGGGCTGCTGTCGCGCCACCCCGCGCGTGCCGCCACCATTGCGCGCTGGCGTGATGCCGGTCTGCTGTTCTGGTTGTGCGTGCAGGCGCTGCTGTCGGTGGTGCAGCATTACTACTTCGGCTTTTACCAGACGCCCTTCACGCCCATGGTCTTCGGCCTCGCCGACGACGACACCGTCAACGTGCTGCGCACCGTCTGGCAGGACTACCCGGTACTGCGCGCCCTGCTCGGCGTCGCCCTGCTCGGTTGGCTGGGCAACTGGCTGACGCACCGGCTGGCCGCCCGCATCAGCAGGGTGTGGCCACCCTCGGGCTGGTCGCGCGGCTGGCGCCGAGGCCTGCTCAATACGCTGTTGGCGATCATCGTCGTGCTGCTCGCGCGCGGCTCGCTGGCGACTTTCCCGCTGAACAAGGAAGCGTCCTGGTTCTCGCTCAACCCGATGCTCAACAATGCCGCGCGCAATGCCCCGCAGACGCTGTATGACGCCTGGCGCTCGCGACAGGATGATTCGACCAAAATCGAGCGCGCCGACGAAGGGCTCAAAGCCCACGGCTTTGACAACGTCTTCGATGCCGCGACCGCCGCCGCCGGGCATCCCGTGCATAGCATCGAAGCAGTCGAAAACCTGTTCTGGCGCACGTCACCTGCCAGCAACAGCAACGCCCGTCCGCATGTCGTATTTGTTTTGATGGAGTCCTGGAGCGGCTACATGCTGAGCTTTGACGACCCCGACAAGACCGATCTGCTGGGCCGCCTGCGGCCGCTGACCAAAAGCGACTACTGGTTCCACAACTTCCTGCCCTCGCAGGGCGGCACCCATGCCTCGATGGAAGCGCTGCTGTTCAATACGCCCATCACGCCGCTGACGCTGGGCGCCTATCGCAAGATACCCTTTGACACCAACATCACCTGGCCTTTCCGCCAGGCCGGATACGACACCGTGCTGGTGACCGGTGGCAGCGCACTGTGGCGCGACCTGCGTGATGCCATGCGCTACCAGGGTTTCGACAAGATCTACGACAAGGCCGACATCAGCGCACGCTACCGCGAAGCACGATCAAACGACTGGGGTGTGCCGGACGAATATCTGTTCCGCTACGCCCACGACCTCCTGCAACAGGCTGATCGCGAGGGCCGTCACCTGTTGCTGATCGTGCAGACCACCACCAACCACCCACCCTTCCAGTTGCCGCCGGAACGTCGCGTGCCGCTCGACACGACACAGCTTCGCGCCATCTCACGCCTGCCGCCCGAGACCGTGGACAATGTCGCGCAGACCTATCGATATTCAAGCGACCAGCTGGCTGGCTTCGTCGGCGAGATCAAGTCCGGCACACTGGCGGACCACACGCTGATCGGTGCCGCCGGCGACCACAACATGCGTTATTTCTTCGGCTTCAAGCGGCCGCGCGATTCTTACATCGCAGACTTTGTCGCCAGCTACATGTACCTGCCGCCGGCCATGCGCCCGGCGCGCGGTCTCGACATGGACGCCTTTTATTCACACCAGGATTTCTTCCCCACCTTCATGGCGCTGGCACTGCCGCCGGGCATCCGCTATTTTGCCGGCGGCGAAAACATGCTCGCGCCGCAACGCACGCAGGACTCTGCCTACTGCTGGTATTCAGGCTTGTATGCGCGCGAAGGCTATGTCAGCGGCAAAGCCAAAAATCCGGCCGCGTTTACCTGGCAAGCGGGGCGCCTGCTGGCACCGGCCGCAACCGCGACACCTGTGTTGATGGAAAAATTCCGCCGTGCCGATGCACGTCTGGCATTGCAGGACTGGTGGATTCGCCGCCGCGCACTGGGGCAGCAAGACGCGCAAGCGACGAAACACTGAAGTAAGCCTACTAAAGCAAGGCAAGCACCACAATGCATTGCCTGCATTGCGGTGCTTGATCAGTTCGCTGCCAATCAGCTCGCGGCGACAGCGCCTTCCTTGGCGACATCCTGCCAGACGGCGTTGAAGCGGCCCTCGTTATTGTTCTCGATGAAGATGAAGGGCTTGAACCGCGCGATCAACTGCCTTGCGCCGCGCAAGACCTGGGACTCGAATCCTTCGGCATCGATTTTCAGCAGATCCAGCCGACCAATGTCCGCGATGGGCGGATGCTGGTCCAGCGCCAGCACCCTGACCTTTTCGGTATTGACGGCGCCGGCGTATTTCATCTCGGCATTGAATCCCGCAGTCAGCGAGAACGCGCCGTAGTTCCAGGGCTGGTCGTAATTGCCGGTCTGGATATCGACCATTGCCTCGGCATCGCCAACACCGCATTGGCTGGCAAAGACATTCAGCCGGCCGTTCAATGCGAGGTTCGCGCACAGCACCTGAAAGATGATGCGCTGCGGCTCGAAGCAGAACAGCTTGCCGTCCTTGCAGATCTGGCTGAGGGGCACGGCGTGCATGCCGATATTCGAGCCGACCTCGATGGCCACGCCGTCGGCCGGCAGAAGCTGCTTGAAAAGCTCGACCTCGCCCTCGCACCACTCGCCATAGAGATTCACGTACTCGCTGATCAGGTCACCATGAATCAACAGGAACTGGCCCCAGCGGCATTGCTTCAGGTAGGTATTCATCGGTTGGCGTGACGGTGTCAGAAATCAAGGCAACCCGGATGGTACACGGTACACATTTCGTCCGGAAAATCGGACTCATGTCTTACTTCCAACCGGGTGGCGTAGTCACGCAGAAATAAAAATGGCCCGCATTGCTGTGGGCCGTATTTGCCATTTTTGGCGTGATCGTGGAATTCAACCCTCGCCCGGGCGAATCAGGAAAGCTCGCGCCAATTGCGTTACCAAGCGCTTGTGGTCAGATGTTCCCCGTCGACATGGCCGTCATCTGGATCGCCATCGGAAATGTAAATGTCGCTGTGGCAACGCCCATGAGATTTCCATACAGGGTGGAACGGCGACGATTCACGCGTTGAAGATTCACTGCTTCAATGGTGTAGTGGCGGACGCAAACCGACAAGGTGGAGATCATCACCACAATGACCAACAGCGGGCGCGGCGCCACCAGATGCAACAGAATACTGATATCCATGATTGAACGGTATTCAATGAAGTTGTTGAAGTGGGAATATATCCCATTTTTTGAGCGCTGTTATCAAATTCGATGAAAATCGAAATTCCGGCCGGAAACAAAAACGGCCCACATCGCTGTGGGCCGTTCGTGTTTTGGTGGTGATGGGGGGACTTGAACCCTCGACCTACGGATTATGAATCCGTCGCTCTAACCAGCTGAGCTACATCACCGCAACCTTCAAAAGGGGGCGAATTATCGTTGCCGGGGGTTTGCCTTGTCAAGGAATACCCGGTAGGTGACAATCGACCCATGAAAGCAGATGTATTGATCATTGGCGGCGGTTTGGCGGGTCTGGCGCTGGCTGTTGCCTTGCGCAGCTCGCAACGCTCGGTGGTGCTGGTCGAGGGGCGGGCACCGACACGGCCGGCGGAGTGGGATGCGCGCATTTATGCGGTGAGCCCGGCCAACCAGGTGTTTCTGGAGTCGATCGGGGCCTGGCAGCATATGGATGCGCCGCGCCTGACGGCGGTGGAGGCAATGGAGATCCACGGTGACGCGCAGGGGCGGGTCGATTTCTCGGCCTACGATTCGGGCCTGAATGCGCTGGCGTGGATTGTGGAATCGTCGGCGATGCAATGCGAACTGTGGGAATCGGCCAAGCGCCAGGGCAACCTGACCCTGCTCTGCCCGGCCCAGCCGCAGACACTGGAACGTACTGAGACCAGATCGGTGCTGACCCTGGCCGACAGCAACACGATCGAGGCCGAATTGGTGGTGGCAGCAGATGGGGCCGAATCCTGGACCCGCTCCGCGTCCGGCATCCATGTCAATTTCCACGCCTACGACCAGCTTGGCGTGGTGGCAAATTTCAGTTGCGAAAAGCCGCATCGCGGCACCGCCTTCCAGTGGTTTCGCGAGGACGGCGTGCTGGCCTGGCTGCCGTTGCCGGGCAACAAGGTGTCGATGGTGTGGTCGACCCATGAAACCAATGCCATCGAATTGCAGGCACTGAACGCCGAGGCGTTGTGCGCAAAGGTGGCGCAGGCAGGCAACCATCGCCTGGGCGGGTTTTCGCTGCTGACGCCGGCGATCGGCTTCCCCTTGCGGCTGATGCGGGCCCCTTCGTGCATCGCGCCACGGCTGGCGCTGATCGGTGACGCCGCGCACACGATCCACCCGCTGTCGGGCCACGGCATCAACCTCGGATTCCAGGATGCAAAGGCGCTGGCGGAACTGTTGCGCGACAAGCCGGACCATCTTGACTGTGGCGACTACAGTTTGTTGCGGCGCTATGAACGCAGCCGCAAACAGGATGTCATAGCCTTGCAGACCGCCACCCACGGCCTGCATCGCCTGTTCTCGCCCGGTTGGCGCCCACTCTCAAAAATTCGCAATGCCGGCTTGAATTTCACAAATTCTTTACCTGTTGTAAAAGACGCGCTGGTGCGTTACGCCATTGCTTCCTGAACATTCCACCCCCCTGATCCCCAACTACAGAAATCCCGGAGACCCAATGAAACGCCTGCTGCCCCGCCTTGCCCTTGCCCTGCTCGCCCTGACTGCCCTGCCCGCTTTTGCCCAGGCCAATGAGGCAATCCGCAAACTGTTCGAAGACAAGCTGCACGGCCACATCGAGCAGATCACCAAGTCGCCGATTGCCGGACTGTATGAAGTGGTGGCCGATGGACAAATTGCCTACGTCGACGAAAAGGCCACCTACTTCATCGCCGGTGGCAACCTGGTCGACACCAAGAGCATGAAGAACCTCACCGCCGAGAAAAAGACTGCGCTATCGGACAAGAAGCTCGGCCAACTGCCCTATGAGCAGGCCATCAAGCAGGTGCGTGGCAACGGCAAGCGCGTACTGGTGACGTTTGAAGACCCGAATTGCGGTTACTGCAAAAAACTGGCGAAAGAACTGAAGTCGGTCGACAACATCACCATCTACACCTTCATGATTGCGATCCTCTCCGACGACTCGGCCGACAAATCGAAGGCCATCTGGTGCGCCGGCGATCGTGCCCGGAGCTGGAACGAGTGGATGATCAATGGATCGATCCCGGTCGCCGCAGCCGGTGCCAAGTGCGACGCCGATGCCATGCTGGACAAGAACCTGAAACTCAGCACCAGCCTTGCCATCCGCGGTACGCCTTACCTGTACTTCCCGGCGAGCAAGCAGCAGGTCGGTGGCTATATATCGGCGGCTGAAATCGAAAAGGCATTGATCAAGGACGGCGGTTGATCCAATGAAATACCGCAAACTCAGGCGTACTGGCCTCGATGTCAGCGTGATCTGCCTCGGCACCATGACCTGGGGTCAGCAGAACACCGAGGTCGAGGCGCACGATCAGATCGATTACGCGCTTGACCAGGGCGTCAATTTCATGGACACCGCCGAAATGTATCCGGTGCCGCCGATCCCCGAGACGCAAGGCCGTACCGAGCAATACATCGGGACCTGGTTCAAGAAGACCGGGCGACGCAAGGATGTACTGCTGGCGACCAAGGCTGCCGGCCCCACGCACACCATGATGCGGCCCGGCCATGTACGTGGCGGACGGTTGCGCTTCACCCGCGAGAACCTGACCGAGGCGGTGAACGAGAGCCTGAAACGCCTGCAGACCGACTACATCGACCTCTACCAGTTGCACTGGCCGGATCGGCCGGTAAACAGTTTCGGTCAGCGCGATTACCGGCACAAGATAGACCCGGAGTCGATACCGCTCGAGGAAACCCTGCGCGGACTGGAAGACCTGCTGAAGTCGGGCAAGGTACGCCATGTCGGCGTCTCCAACGAAACACCATGGGGGCTGTCGCGCTACGCGACGTTGGCCGAGTTCAAGCAGCTGCCGCTGATCGCCAGCGTGCAGAACCCCTACAGCCTGGTGAACCGCACCTTCGAGATCGGCCATGCCGAAATCGCGCTGCGCGAGGAAATCAGTCTGCTGGCGTATTCGCCGATGGCCTTCGGCACACTGAGCGGCAAGTATCTCGGTGGGGTCAGCCCGGCGGACGCGCGGCTGACGCTGTTCGACCGCTTCCAGCGCTACAAGGGCGGTACCACTGCGCAGGCAGTCGAGGAGTACGTGATGCTGTTCCGCAAGCACGGCATCGACCCGGGGCAGGGTTCACTGGCCTTCGTCAATGATCGCGAGTTTGTCACCAGCTCAATCATCGGCGCGACCAGCGTGGAACAGTTGCGCAGCAACATCGCGAGCATTGACATCACCCTGCCTGAAGAAGTGATGAAGGGCATCGAGGATATCCATTCACGGATACCCAACCCGGCGCCCTAGCAACGGCACCTGATCAGGAGGGAACACATGGGGCTGTTTGTTTTCCTGATCGTCATGCTGGCTGCGGCGTGGGGCATTGTGTGGGAGATCAACCAGCCGGTCGAGTTGCCGCCGCCGGTTGCAAAACATGCTCCGGCCAAGCCGTCGCTGAGTGCGACCGCCAGCGAAGTGCCCGATGCCACCGCGACGCAGGCGGAAATGCCTAGCCCCTCAACCGACGCCCTGCCCGTCGCCAATGCGCCCGAACCTGAGAGCCGCGCTGCTTCGAATGACCACTGATCGCCTGCAGCATCCGTCGATTGAATTGGAGACAAAGTAATGAGCAACCCCCTGTTTGCACCGCTGCGCATCAATACGCTGGAGATTGCGGGTCGCGTGTTCAAGACGGCAACGACCGAGACACTGGCGACGGAGGACGGATTCATCAGCGAGGAATACCTGCGCTTCTACGAACCGTTTGCCTGGGCGAAAACGCCTCTGATCATCACCGGCAACATGTATGTGGGTCGTTCGGGGAAACCGACCTTCCGCAGTCCCGGCATAGACAACGATGACAAGCTATCGGGCCTGCGCCGCCTGACGCAGATGGTGCATGGGCATGGCGCGAAGATCGTAGCGCAGATCAACCACGTCGGGCGGCAGACCAACCCGAAAGTGGTGGGCATCGGCACGGCGCTGGCCCCGTCGGCCGTGCGCGAGATGACAACCTTCACCAAGCCGCGGGCGATGACGCTGGATGAAATCAAGCGCACGGTGGAAGAGTTTGCAGCGGCAGCCAAACGCGCGCAGGACGCCGGCTTCGACGGTGTGCAGGTGCATGTCTCGCACGGCTATCTGCTGTGCGAATTCCTGACGCCGCACACCAACCGCCGCACGGATGAATATGGCGGTTCGTTCGACAACCGCTTGCGCCTGCCGCGCGAGGTGATCCGCGCGGTACGGGCACGTGTCGGGCCGGAATACCCGGTACTGATCAAGCTCAATGGTGCCGACAAACTGATGGTGAAAGGCGGCCTCGGCACGCCCGAACTGGTGGAGATCGCGAAGGCCTTGGTGAGCGATGGCGTGGACGCGATTGAAGTGAGCTGCGCCCACTACGAGTCCGGCTTCCCGATGCTGTGCGGCAAGTTTGACGGCTTCATCAAAACGCAGATCAAGCACGGCCAGGGCGCATTTTTGCCGAAGTGGCGGCAGTCGCTGATGGGTCTGATGGATGGCCCGCTGGCGCGCTACGCCAATCGCAAGTGGCCGACGCAGGAGGGTTTCAACCTTGAAGCCGCGCGTGCCTTCAAGGCGGCGGTGTCGGTGCCAATCATCTGCGTCGGTGGCTTCAACACACCGGAAGGCATGCGCTACGCCGTAGCCAGCGGCGGCACCGATGCGGTATCGATTGCCCGTGCGATGGTGGCAGACCCGCTGATGGCGAAACACCTGCGCGAAGGCAGCAGCGGCCCGCGTTGCGACTATTGCAACCTGTGTGTTGCGCGCGGCGGGCGCGACGGTTTGAATTGTGTGAACCCTGCGCTGCAGGTGCAGCGCCGCGAAATGCTGAAAGCCGCCGGGTTCTGACGCGCTTTACGGCGCGAGGCTGATCTGCTCGCGCAGTTTGTCGACGGCGGCCTGTTCGGCTCGAACACTGAAAAACGCCCCCTCACCGTCGGCGCGCTCGGACAACACTTCGCAGTTGGCAAATATCTGGCCGCGCAATTGCTGCGCTGTCCAGGGCAGGAACAATTCCGCCTCGACCAGATCGCGCTGAAAAAAACCAACCAGCTTTTTGTGCAGCATGGCGACATCGGCCGGCCGCTTGGCGCTCATCACGATGCAGTCCGGATACTTCGCCAGGAGTGCGGCTTCGCATTCGGCCTGCGCTGCCGTGTCCCCCGGCCCATCGCCCACGTGGTCGATCTTGTTGAAGACACGGATGCGCGGCACTTCGTCGGCATCGATTTCGGCCAACACCACGTCGGTCACTTCAAGCTGGCGCTCGAAGCCGGGGTCGGAAGCATCGATCACGTGCAGCAGCAGCGAGGCATCAAGCGCTTCTTCCAGCGTTGATTTGAAGGACGCCACCAGACCGTGCGGCAGATTCTTGATGAAGCCGACCGTGTCGCTGACCAGCACCCGCGGGATGCTCTCCGGGTAGAGCGCCCGCACGGTGGTGTCGAGCGTGGCGAACAGCTTGTTGGCCACCAGCACTTCGCTGCCGGTGAGCGCACGCATCAGCGTGGATTTGCCGGCATTGGTGTAACCGACCAGCGCGACGCGAGCCAGGCCCTGGCTGCCGTGGCGGCGCGCGTTCTGGGTCTTGCGCTCAACTTCCATTGCCGCGATTTCCTGCTTCAGCTCGGCAATGCGGTCGCGGATCTTGCGGCGGTCGAGCTCGGTATGCGATTCGCCGGCACCGCGGCCGCCGGTGCCGCTGCGTTGCCGGCCCTGCGGTCCGGCCAGCTTGGCGGCCTCGCGCAGGCGCGGCGCCATGTAACCGAGGCGGGCGATCTCGACCTGCGCCTTGGCCGCGCGCGAACGCGCATTGCGGTGGAAGATTTCGAGGATGACCATGGTGCGGTCCATCACTTCGCAACCGACGGCCTTTTCGAGATTGCGAGCCTGCGAGGGCGAGATTTCGTGGTCGACGAAAATCGCTTCGATCGGTTCCAGGTCAGCTCCCACCGGTGGGGGTGGCTCCGCACCCTCGACTTCATCGGCATCGGTACCGCCATTCACGTAGATGCGGATTTCCTCGCGCTTGCCGACGCCGAGATAGGCCGTGGTATCAAAGGCGTTGCGCTTCTGAGTGAAGGTCTGCACCACCTTGTAGCCCAGCGTCTTGGCCAGCTCGCGCAATTCGGTCAGAGAGGCCTCAAACTCGATGTCGCTGACGCTGGGCAATTGCACGGCGGCGACTATCGCATTGAGGGGCTTTTCGTCTGATTCTGATTGCATGGGTGGCCGTAGGGTTTGAGCGAGGGCGGATAGTACCTGAGTGCCGGCAAAGTCACGGTCACAACCGAAGTGAAAATCCTGCTCCCGACCGGGGCAGGAGCGGTTATCCTCTCGTCCCTTTTGTGATTTGGCATTTCGCTCATGTGGTTTCGCAATCTCAGAATCTATCGCCTGGCCGCCGACTGGAAACAGGGCCCCGAACAACTCAACGACCAGCTGGCCAAAAACCTGCTGAAACGCTGCAGCGGCCTCGACATGATCAGCCGCGGCTGGGTGTATGCCAAGCACGACACCTTTGTTCACTCGGTGAACAAGCAGTGGCTGGTGGCGCTTGGCGTGGAACAGAAGCTGTTGCCCGCCAGCGTGATCCGTCAGGAGACGCAGGAACGCATGGCAATCATCGAAGCCGAACAGGACCGCAAGGTGGGCCGCAAGGAAATGCGTGACCTGCGCGATGCGGTGACGCAGGAACTGCTGCCCAAGGCTTTTTCACGCAAGCGCACCACCTGGGGCTGGATCGACCCGACCAACGGCTGGCTGATGGTCGATGCCGGCTCGGATGCCAAGGCAGACGAGTTTGTCGAGGTGCTGCTGCATTCCGTCGACGACATCCAGCTGCGGCCGCTACAGACGGAGGTGTCGCCCATTTCGGCGATGACCGGCTGGTTGGCGACGGGCGAGGCGCCGGCCAACTTCACCATCGACGATGATCTGGAATTACGCGCGGCCGCGTCAGCGCAATCGGCGATCCGCTATGTGAAGCACGCACTGGAAGGCAAGGAAATCCAGCAGCACATCAGCGATGGCAAGATCGCCACCAAACTTGGCCTGACCTGGAACGACAAGGTGTCGTTCGTGCTCAACGACAAGCTGCAGTTGAAGCGCCTGGCGTTTCTGGATGTGCTGAAGGAAGAAGCCGAGCAGTCCGCGCGCGAAGCCGACGAGCAATTCGACGTCGATTTCGCGCTGATGGCGGGCGAATTGAACCTGCTGCTGCCTGACTTGCTGCTGGCGCTGGGCGGCGAGGTAAAGCCGGCGTAGGCGCCCTCAGGCCGACTTGCTGTCGAACACCGAGGCCGGCATCTCGTCCGGAAACGGGGCGCGGCGCAAGTGATTGCCGCCATCGACCGGCAACAGGCAGCCGGTCATGAAACATTCGTCGGCGCAAAGCCATTCCGCTGCGGCGGCAATTTCGCCGGCCGTGGCCACGCGCCCGAGAGGAACTTCGCGCGTCACCATTTTCATGACCGCCGGGTTGTCGCGGATCGGGTCCATCATCGGCGTGTCGATGGAGCCGGGCAGGATCGAATTGACGCGAATGCGACGCGGCGCCAGTTCGACTGCGGCAAACTTCACCAGGCTGTTGGCGGCGGCCTTGGCATTGGCATAGGGCAACACCCCCGGCACGTAATGCGTCGATGCCAGCGAACTGATGGTGACGAAAGCGCCGCCATCCTTGATGATCGGTCCCAGATGTTTCAGCGCCAGGAACAGGCCGAAGTATTCGACCTCCATCGCCTCGCGCAAGTCGGCGATGCTGGCGGATTCGATGGTGCCGGACACGACCTTGCCCACGGCATTAACGACCGCATCGACATGGCTGAGTTGTTCCTTCAGGCTTTTTGCCAGCGCCAGCACTTGTGCCTCGTCGGCGATGTCGCAGGGGAAGGCCAGGCCGCCAATTTCACTGGCGAGCTGCGCCAGCGTGTCAGGGCGCCGAGCTGACACGGCGACTTTCGCGCCCGCTGCGGCAAATCGTTTTGCTGCCACCCAGCCCACGCCGCCCGGTGACGAGGCGCCCAAAACAAGAATGTTTCTCTGTCCGGCCTTGCTGTTCATTGCGGCTGCTCCTCCGTTGATTCATGCGTCGATGCCCCGGCAGTCGGGGTTCTGGGCCGCATCATAACGGAAGCTTGCCGCTTACCAGTGCGTCTCGTGTTCCGGCGTGGCCGATGTGCGATGGATGGAGACATCGGCACCATCGAACTCCTGCTCGGGATCGAGACGGATGCCGACGGTTTTTTTCAGCGCACCGTAAATGATGCCGCCGCCAACCAGCGCGATGGTGATGCCCATGACGGTGCCGGCGAGCTGCGACGTGAAACTGACACCGCCCATTCCACCGAACTGCTTGAGCCCGAATATCCCGGCGGCAACGCCACCCCACGCGCCACACAAGCCATGCAGCGGCCAGACACCGAGTACGTCGTCGATCTTCCAGCGGTTTTGTACCAGCGTGAATACATAGACGAACATCGCCCCGGCAAAGGCGCCGATGAACAGGGCGCCGATCGGATGCACGATGTCGGACCCGGCACAGATCGCAACGAGGCCGGCCAGCGGCCCGTTGTGGACAAAGCCGGGGTCGTTGCGGCCTGCGGCCAGCGCCGCCAGCGTGCCGCCGACCATGGCCATGAGCGAGTTCATCGCGACGAGGCCGGTGATCTTGTCGATGGTCTGCGCACTCATGACGTTGAAACCGAACCAGCCGACGATCAGTATCCATGCACCCAGTGCCAGGAAGGGAATGCTGGACGGCGGATGTGCAGCCACGACGCCATCCTTCGAATAACGGCCACGCCGGGCGCCCAGCAGGAGCACGGCAGTCAGTCCGACCCAACCGCCAACCGCATGCACCACCACCGAACCGGCGAAGTCGTGAAACTCTTCGCCAAAGCTGGCCTTCAGCCAATCCTGGATGCCGTAGGCATGGTTCCATGCAATGCCTTCGAAGAACGGGTACACCAGCGCCACCAGCAGGAAGGTCGCACACAGTTGCGGGTAGAACCTGGCGCGCTCGGCAATGCCGCCGGAGACAATGGCCGGGATTGCGGCAGCAAAGGTCAGCAGGAAAAAGAAACGGGTGAGTTCATAGCCGCTTTTTTGCGCCAGGACGTCGGCGCCCACCAGAAAGTGGGTGCCATAGGCGATGCCGTAACCAATGAAAAAGTAGGCGATGGTCGAGACGCAGAAGTCACAGAGGATCTTGACGAGCGCGTTGACCTGATTTTTCTGGCGTACGGTGCCGAGTTCGAGGAAGGCGAAACCGGCATGCATGGCGAGAATCATGATCGCGCCCAGCAGGATGAACAGGACGTCGGTTGAAGTTTTCAGGTTTTCCACTTTAGTGCCCCCATTGATCTGACCGCACCAAATAGCAACATCCGTTCCCGAAAGTGACGGCTTAAGGAACAGTTACTTAGAAGATAGATGGTGATCTGATGGCACTTTTTTGGTGCCGAATAATATTTTCAGCTTTAATTTGGTGCTGATTTTTATTCTCGGAGTGGGTCGGATTATTTTGGTGCATACCCCCGGGGCAGCAGCGCCCACATCTGCCCTTTTTGCTTCATCTTGCCCGCCATCTCACCAGCGGACGGGCCGCTGCCCCAATAGAAATCAGCCCGCACCGGGCCGCGGATGGCGCCGCCGGTATCCTGCGCCAGCATCAGCCGCTGTAGCGGCACTTCCGAATTCGGGCGGGTCGTGGACAACCATACCGGGCTGCCCAAGGGCGTGGCACGGGTATCGACCGCAATGGTGCGCTCCGGCGTCAACGCGACAGTCAGCGCACCGGGCGGGCCGACACCGGTGAGTGGCACCTCGCGGAAGAACACCATGCTGGGGTTGGCGTTGAGCATTTCCTGTAGCCGCTTCGGGTTGGCCGCGGCCCATGCCTTGATGCCCTGCATCGAGGTCTGCTCGATTTTCATCTCACCCTGGTCGGCCAGCCAGCGTCCGATGGCCTTGTACGGATGTCCGTTCTGGTCGGCGTAGCTGATGCGGATGCGTTGATCGTTGCCAAGATCGACCTGCCCCGAGCCCTGTATCTGCAAGAAGAACAATTCGACGGCGTCGCTTGCCCAGAGGAGCACGTCGTCGCGACGCTTGCTCTCCTGCCGGCTCCACTCGGCACGCGAAAAATAGGGCACCAGTCTTTTCCCTTCGAGCCGCCCACGCAGGCGCATGTTCTTGAGTTCCGGAAGTATCTCGGACAGGTCCACCGTGATCAGGTCGTTCGGCACTGCAAAGGCGGGGTATGCAAACTCCTTGCTCTGCTTGCGACTACCCTTGATCACTGGCTCGTAATAACCGGTGACCAGACCGTCACGCGTGCCGTCCGCGTTGACCAGTTGCCAGGGTTGCAATTGCGCCTCGAACCAGTCGCGCAGCTTGTTGCGGTCAGCAGTCTTTGCCGAGGCGCAGGTGGTGGCCCACGTCGCCTGACGTTCGAGTACTTTGCATGAGGCGACAAAGGCATCGAAAGCCGGGGCAA
>CANJXH010000010.1 GCA_947478755.1 Betaproteobacteria bacterium
AAGGTGATTCCTGACCTCGACTCCTTTGCCGACTGGTTTCCGATGGTGGGCTACGGTGCTGGCATTGCACCGCGGCTGAACTCGGTGATCAGCGTAGATTCGCTGCGGCGCGGCCCGGCAGAACTCACGCAGACCATGATGACCGTGGCCAACATTACCAAGGGTAAGTTTACTGCGCACATCGGGGCCGGCGAATTCAAACAGACGCAGCCCTTCGGTTGGGACGTCAAGCAGAAGATGGGGCGGCTGGAAGATTTCTACAAGATATTCGACGCCTTCCGCAGCAACAACACGACGCCGATCGACTACCAGGGCAAGTACACCACGCTCGACCAGGCCTGGCTTGGTGTTGCGCGCAACTACACGCCGAAGATATGGGGTCTCGGTGGCGGGCCGAAGATTGTCGATCTTTCCACCAGCTATGCCGACGGTTTTGCCACCATGGGCGTGATGGTGTGGAGCAGCCCCGAACATGCAGCCGAGGAAATCGGCAAGATGAAGGCAAAGTTGGTAGAAAAAGGACGCGATCCGGAAGCTTTCGGATTCGGTGCCTACATCCCCTGCCTGTTGCACGAAGATGCAGCGCGCATCGATCGCGCACTTGACCACGATCTCTCGCGCTGGCACGCGACGATCTGGGGCCGCATCAACCAGGGTGACTGGGAGAAGGAAGGTCTGCCGGCGCCGATGGGCAAGGACTGGCACTATGCCAACAACCTGTTGCCGGTGCGGGTAGGAGAAAGCGAGACGCGCGAAATGATCGGCCGCTCGACACGAAAGCATGTCGAGAAAAGTTATCTCTATGGTTCGCCGCAGAAGGTCGCGAAGGAGATGCAGGCCTTCGCCGAGGCGGGCGTTACCTGGATCGGTGTGCTTGACGTGATGCCGGCCTTGCTGCAACCGGAAGAAGCGCCGGCAGCACTCCAGCGCAGCATCGACGTTTGCCGGATATTGAAACAGCGGTAGGAGTCACGATTCATTCATTGGGGAGGTTATTGGCATGGACAGAGTTGCAGGCAAGGTTGCCATCGTCACGGGTGCGGCAAGAGGCATGGGCGCGGCGTTTGCACGCCGCATGATTGATGAGGGCGCGAAGGTGATGCTCACCGACCTGCTGGATGCCGAGGGTCAGCAGGCGGCAAAATCGCTCGGCAACAATGCACGCTATCTGCACCACGACGTCACCAGCGAAGTGGAATGGCAGCGCATCGTCAGCGAGACGGAAGCCGCATTCGGCCCGGTATCTGTGTTGGTCAACAATGCCGGCATCGTGCTCTACGGACCGATTGAAACCATGGAAGAGGCGACCTACCGCAAGGTGGTCGATGTGAACCAGGTGTCGGTCTTCCTCGGCATGAAATCGGTGTTGCCATCGATGAAGCGCGCTGGCGGCGGCTCGATCATCAATATTTCATCGACCGCTGGTCTGGTCGGGTTGGTGGGTGCAATGGGTTACACGGCGTCGAAATATGCGGTGCGAGGAATGAGCAAATCCGCCGCCATCGAGTTTGCGCAATACAACATTCGCGTCAATTCCGTCCATCCCGGCCTGATTCGCACCAAGATGACGGAGGCCACGCCGGAGACCGAAGCGCAGTTCGACATGTTGCTGAAGTCGACGCCAATTCCGCGGCGCGGAGAACCGGATGAAGTGGCAAATGTCGTGTTGATGCTGGCCTCGGACGAAACGCGTTTTTCAACCGGTGCCGAGTTCGTGGTTGATGGCGGGTTCAGTTGTCAATAGTGGCCCGACAATTTTGACGCCCTTGGCGTCGACACCAAAACAGAACATAGAGGAGCAAGTCATGGGAAAACTCGACAACAAGGTGGCCATCGTCACCGGTGGATCGCGCGGTCTCGGCGAAGCAACAGTAAGACTTTTTGCTCGTGAAGGCGCGAAGGTGCTGTTGACCGATGTGCTCGACGTGGAAGGCGAGGCGCTGGCGGCGGCGCTGGGCGCCAACGTACGCTTCATGCATCACGATGTGAGCAAGGAGGCCGAATGGCAATCCGTCGTGGCCGCCGCCGAGTCGGCCTTCGGCCTGGTCAGCGTGCTGGTCAACAATGCCGGGATCGCGCAGAGCGGGCCGATGGAAACGCTCAGCGAAAGCGAGTATTCGCGGGTGATCGCGATCAACCAGACCGGCGTCTTCCTCGGCATGAAGTCGGTTCTCGCTTCGATGCGCAGGACTGGTGGCGGTTCGATCATCAACGTCTCTTCGATTTACGGCTTGCGCGGCAGCCCGCAGACGATTGCCTATACGGCATCGAAGTTCGCGGTCGCCGGCATGACCAAGGCCGCGGCAATGGAACTCGCGCCGGACAGGATTCGCGTAAATTCCATCCACCCCGGTTTTTTTGCCACACCGATGGCGCTCGGCAATCAGGCTGTTGTCGACACCGTGCTGCCCCTTGTCCCTGCGGGACGACTGGGCGATCCGGATGAAATTGCGCAAATGGCCCTGCTGCTGGCCAGCGACGACATGAAGTACGCCACAGGCGCGGAGTTCGTCGTCGACGGTGGCTTCACTACTTATTGATTCACAGCGGGCCTGCGGCGACAAGGAAATTCGCTGCAAGGCCAGTCATCGACGGCGATGGCTGGCCTTGTAGCCGAACACTAGCAAGGGAGACATGACATGGATCGAATGAAAGGGCGGGTTGCCCTCATTACCGGGGCCGCGCGTGGCATTGGTGCCGCCACGGCTCGACGCTTTGTCGAGGAAGGTGCGCTGGTGCTGCTCACCGACCTGCTCGACGCCGAAGGAGAAGCGCTTGCCCGCTCGCTCGGTGCAAACGCACGGTATCTGCATCACGACGTGACCCGGGCCGAGGACTGGGCTCGCGCAACAGAGACAGTCACCACCGCCTTCGGTGGCCTCAATGTGCTGGTCAACAACGCCGGCATCCTGGCTGCGCAGACACCCATCGAGCAGACCGAGGAAAGCGACTTCCGGCGCGTCATGGATGTCAATGTGGTCTCCGTCTTTCTCGGCATGAAGGCTGCGGCACCGGCAATGAAGGCGAGCGGTCCCGGCGCGATCATCAACCTGTCGTCGGTCGCCGGCATCATCGGCACGGCGAATACGGCGGCTTACACGGCATCGAAGTTCGCCGTTCGCGGGCTGACCAAGTCGCTTGCGATGGAGCTTGCGGAATTCGGCATTCGTGTCAATTCGGTTCACCCCGGGTATGTCGATACCAAGATGATTGCAGACATGATCCCCGCAGAACATGCGGAAGCATTCAGGAGTTCCGCATCACCGCTAGGCCGACTGGCCCGCCCGATCGAGATCGCCAACATGGTGCTGTTCCTCGCCTCGGAGGAATCGAGCTATGCCACCGGCAGCGAATTTATCGTCGACGGCGGCTTTACCTGTCACTAGATAGGCAGGAGGGCTTCTATTCGACCACTGGTACCGCAAAGCAATGCATGATGGCCAAGGGTAAACGTGCGATTTAGAATTCAGCGCGCTCATGCGTTTCTGATGCTGCCGTTTGACGAATCGCGCTCTGCGAACGGCGTCGAGTTTATGGTCGATGCGGCTGGCCCCTGCGCTCAAAACAATCGATGTTGCCGCAGGTGCTATGATCCTGCACAGCTAAAGACTCACTGCCGTGCGGCCGTTACTTGCAGACCATGCTCAAAAGAATTGGCGTCGAACACCTGATTACCGGAATGTTTCTTCAGGAGCTGTGCGGCTCATGGATGGAGCACCCTTTCTGGCGCAGCGCCTTCGTCATCAAGGATCCGGCCGACATTCGCCGCATTGTCGATAGCGGTATCAAAGAGGTCTGGATCGACACGGCCAAGGGCCTGGACGTCAAAGCGGGTCAAGCCAAGGAAGAATCGGATGCCAAGGTAGAGCAGACCTTGGCCACGGTGGCCACTCCCCCACCCAGGAAGGCACCGGAGCGGGTGCCGATGGCAGACGAGATCAAGCGTGCTGCCAAGATCGTGGCCAAGTCGAAACAGGCAGTCACGACCATGTTCAACGAGGCGCGCATGGGCAGGGCGCTGGATGCCGAAGAAGCGATGCCGCTGGTGGAAGAAATTTCGGGTTCCGTATCGCGCAATCCCGGTGCCATCATCAGCATTGCGCGGCTCAAGAACAAGGACGAGTACACATACATGCATTCGGTGGCGGTATGCGCGCTCATGATTTCACTGGCCCGGCAGCTGGGCTTGAACGAGGCCGAGACCCGCGACGCTGGCATGGCCGGCCTGTTGCACGATGTCGGCAAGATGATGGTATCCAACGACGTGCTCAACAAGCCCGGCAAGCTGACAGACGAAGAGTTCGTTCTCGTCAAAAGCCATCCCGAAGCCGGGCACAAGTTGCTCATGTCAGGCAAGAACATCAGCCAGGTCGCGCTGGATGTCTGCCTGCATCATCACGAAAAAGTTGATGGCAGTGGTTACCCGCATCGCCTCAAGGACGAACAGATTTCGCTGTTCGCAAAAATGGGCGCCGTCTGTGACGTCTATGACGCCATCACATCCAACCGGCCCTACAAGGCGGGTTGGGATCCCGGCGAGTCATTGCGCAAAATGACCGAGTGGTGCAATGGTCACTTTGACCAGCGCGTGTTTCATGCCTTCGTCAAGAGTCTTGGCATCTATCCGGTAGGCTCGCTGGTGCGCCTTGAATCCGGGCGTCTGGGTGTCGTCGTCGACCAGACTGAAAAATCGCTGCTCATGCCCAGAGTGCGTGTCTTCTTTTCCACCAGGTCGCAATCCCATATCACGCCTGAGTTGATTGACCTGTCGCTGCCTGCAGCGCGCGACAAGGTTGCGTCGCCCGAAGATCCGCAAAAATGGAAATTCAGCAATCTCGAAAAAATGATGGAGATTGCAACGCCCTGATGACGTAGCCGGGCAAGGCCAGATATGGCCTTGCCCGGCTAGCACTTACGGATCAGACGCCGTGATCCTTGAACCACTCGGTGGCCAGTTTCCAGCCGTAGGTGGCTGCGGCGCGATCATAGGTCGGGCGGTAATCGGCATTGAAGCCGTGATCAACGGCCGGGAACACAACGATTTGTGATCCGCTGCCGGATTGCTGCAGACCCTTTTCCATGCGGCTCACCGCGTCCTGCTTGATGTAGGTGTCGAGCTCGGCATACATGCCCAGTACCGGTACCTTGATCGTCGCGGCAATGTCGAGAGGATCGCTGGGCTTGTTGTCACCCTTCATGCCTTCGAGCAGGCCGTAGTAGGACACGGCCGCCTTCACCTTCGGATTGTGTGCCGAATATAGCCAGGTCGTGCGGCCCCCCCAGCAAAAGCCGACCACGCCGAGTCGATCGGTATTGGCGTGCTTGCTGGCCTTGGCAAAGGCCACTGTTGCATCAATGTCCGACATCACTTCGGCATCGGGCAGGATGGCGATGATCTTCTGGAAGATGGTGGGGATGTCCGGCATCTTCGATGCATCACCCTGGCGCGCGAACAGTTCCGGCGCAATGGCGTAGTAGCCGAGCTTGGCCAGGCGGCGGCAGATGTCCTGAATGTGCTCGTGCAAACCAAAAATTTCCTGGACCACCACAATGGTCGGGTGGTTACTGCCCTTGGCCGGCATGGCGCGATAGCCGGGAATCTTGCCATCTGCAACGGGAATGCTTACCTCGCCGGCGACGAGACCCTTGCTGTCGGTCTTGATCGCCTGCGCCATCACCGGGCTTGCTGCCAATGCAAAGCCGCTGGCCAGCGCGGTCACCAGAAAATTGCGGCGGTTGAATGCTGTGGGTCCGGTGGTTGATTCACCGCTGATGAAATCGATCGGGGTCAGGCCGTATTGCATGTGGTCCATAGTGGATCTCCTGAATAACGTTTGGGGAAGGCTTTCAGCATCGCATTGTTCCGCGCTGCCTGCCTGTGGTCAAGCCAATGCCGTGTGCCGCAACGGCCCCATCTGCGAGACCACCACAATACCTGGCTGTGCCGCGATGATCTGGGGGATGCGGTTGAACAGGTTGGCCGCCGTGGAGTGGGCCGAGTCGTCGCGTTCGACGCGAATGCGCGAATGCGGCATGCCATTGACCGACCAGAACATGTGCTCCACTTCACCAGGGCGGAACAGGCGCAACTCGATTTCGGCGCGTGCCGTCACCCCCTCCCTGGTGTCTATTTCGCCGACGATTCGCGTCCCCACACAGGTGCCCGCCGGGTAGGTGGCCTCCATGAATGCGCTCTCGATCGGCGCATCGAACAGCACCGGCTCGACACGAACCCGCGTGTCGGCAATGGTGTAGCCGATCGCCGCCAGTACCTGCTCGGGAATGGTCTTGTACGAGAACAGCGGCTTCGCCTGAGGCAGGCCGGAGGCCATGTATTGTTCGACCGTGAGTCCGATACCGATCTGCAAGGCCTGCTGCTTGTTGGCCATCTGCCCAATGGCCTCTGTAATGCTGGTGTGCGTCATCGACGTGAGTTCGGTACACGGCCCCGCGGCCAGGATGCCTGACCAGATGCGGGACATGTCCCAGATACCGCTGCCGGTGAAGGTCACCTTGTTCTTCTTTGCCAGCGCGTCAATCTCCGCCGCTGCCTCGGCATCGCAGCCAAAAGGGTAGTAGGACTGCGAGCCATGGCAGCCGATATTCAGTCCCGCATTCATCAGGCGCGTGTAGGCCGGCATGTTCTGGCGCAGCATATTGGTCTGCGCCACGATGCCGATATCGGCCTTGCCCTTCAGCGCATCGTAGTTGCCGGTTTCGCAATCCTGGATGATCACACCCAGATCGCGCCCAAGCCCGGCGACGCGGCCAAGATCCTGGCCGACTTTGGGGCCGGCGCGATTGAAGGCGGCGACGACCTGCCAGCCTTTTTGCACGGCAAAGCGCGTGATGTAACCGCCATATTGTCCGCAGCCGTAGATGACGAGTCGCGGTTTTGATGTATTGGAAGTGGCCATTGAGAGTCCTCCGAAGTTGTTTTGCCGATGTGCCGGGTGAAACAGCGATGCGTGTCCTTTATGTTTGGATTATGCAGGACTAAAAGCATCTGAAAGCTTCATTTATTTGTCTCGGAAGGCGGCGCGATGTGGCATTTCTGTCGGGTTATAATTCGCCTACTCCGAGGAGCGCTGCGAGGCTGATGCAAAGTCCCAGGCTCGGATATCTGTAACTGCGCTCACCTAACCCGTACCGGGTGGTGGTGAGGCCTAGCGTAAAGCTCGACAGATCTCCCTTCTCCCGGTCACAGTTCAAGGAGCCGCAACATGAACGCTGTGACTGAATTCAAAGACTATGTAATTGCCGACCTGAGCCTCGCCGCATGGGGCCGCAAGGAAATCCGCATTGCCGAAACCGAAATGCCGGGCCTGATGGCGATCCGCGAGGAGTTTGCCAAGAGCCAGCCGCTCAAGGGCGCACGCATCACCGGTTCGTTGCACATGACCATCCAGACGGCCGTGCTGATCGAGACGCTGAATGCACTCGGTGCCGAAGTGCGCTGGGCCTCGTGCAATATTTTCTCGACCCAGGACCACGCCGCTGCTGCCATCGCTGCCGGCGGCACACCGGTGTTCGCCGTCAAGGGCGAGTCACTGGAAGACTACTGGGACTACACCCATCGCATCTTCGAATGGAAAGACGGCGGCTACAGCAACATGATTCTCGATGATGGCGGCGACGCCACGTTGCTACTGCACCTCGGCGCCAAGGCCGAGAAGGATCTTTCTGTCATCGCCAAGCCGACCAGCGAAGAAGAGCGCATCCTGTTCGCCGCTATCAAGGCCAAGATCGCCGTCGATCCGACCTGGTATTCGGTGCGTCTGGTCGCAATCAAGGGCGTGACCGAAGAAACGACGACCGGCGTGCATCGCCTGTACCAGATGCACGAGCGCGGCGACCTCAAGTTCCCCGCCATCAACGTCAACGACTCCGTGACCAAATCGAAGTTCGACAACCTTTACGGCTGTCGCGAATCGTTGGTGGACGGCATCAAGCGCGCCACCGACGTGATGATCGCCGGCAAGGTGGCCATCGTCTGCGGTTACGGCGACGTCGGCAAGGGTTCGGCCCAGGCACTGCGCGCGTTGTCGGCACAGGTGTGGGTCACTGAAATCGATCCGATCTGCGCGCTGCAGGCGGCGATGGAAGGCTATCGCGTCGTCACCATGGACTACGCCGCCGACAAGGGCGACATCTTCGTCACCACCACCGGCAACTTCCATGTCATCACCCATGACCACATGGCAAAGATGAAGGACCAGTCCATCGTCTGCAACATCGGCCACTTCGACAATGAAATCGATATCGCCTCGATCGAAAAGTACGAGTGGGAAGAGATCAAGCCACAGGTTGATCACGTGATCTTCCCCGACGGTAAGCGCATCATCCTGCTGGCCAAGGGCCGTCTGGTGAATCTGGGCTGCGGCACGGGCCATCCGAGCTACGTGATGTCGTCTTCATTCGCCAATCAGACGATCGCGCAGATCGAATTGTTCACGCGCAATGCTGACTACAAGGTGGGTGTCTACACGCTGCCCAAGCACCTCGACGAAAAGGTCGCGCGCCTGCAGCTGAAGAAGCTGAATGCGCAGCTCACCGAACTGACCGACGAGCAGGCCAAGTACATCGGTGTGTCGAAGCAGGGGCCGTACAAGTCAGACCATTATCGGTATTGATACGGTGAGCGCCAACATCAGCTTTGAATTCTTTCCGCCGCAAACGGCGGAAGGGGTTACCAAGTTGCGTGCGGCGCGCGAGAAACTGGCGCAGTTGGGGCCGGAGTTTTTCTCCGTCACCTACGGCGCCGGCGGCTCGACGCGCGAGCGTACGCTGGAGGTCGTATACGACATTCATCGCGAGGGTCACACCGTTGCGCCACATCTCTCTTGCATCGGTGCGACGCAAGAGACGACGCGTGAATTGCTGCAGGGCTATCGCGATGCAGGTATCAAACGCATTGTCGCCTTGCGTGGTGATTTGCCGTCAGGCATGGCGCAGGCCGGCGAGTTTCGATATGCCAACGAGTTGGTGGAGTTCATTCGCAAGGAAACCGGCGACTGGTTCCATCTTGAAGTCGCTGCCTATCCCGAATGGCATCCACAGGCCAAGAGCCCCAAGGATGATCTGCTCGCCTTCAAGCGCAAGGTGGATGCGGGCGCGGACTCGGCGATCACGCAGTTCTTTTTCAACTTCGACGCCTACGCCGCCTTTGTCGATGCGGCGCGCGGTATGGGCATTGATACGCCCATCGTGCCGGGCATCATGCCCATTGGCAGTTTCTCCAAGCTGGCGCGCTTCGCCGATACCTGCGGCGCAGAGATTCCGCGCTGGCTGCGCAAGCAGTTCGAAAGCTATGGCGATGATGCAGCGTCAATTCGCGCGCTCGGCCTCGACGTGGTGACCGGCCTGTGCGAACAGTTGCTTGCCACCGGCGCACCGAGCCTGCATTTCTACACGCTGAACCAGGCCGAGTTGACGACGGAGATTGTGACGCGGCTGCGGGCCTGATTCGTCGTCAGGTTTCGGGTTAAGCTCTGAGCCATTCAAAGGATAGGGGCTTCGTCATGGATCAGGAATCGAAGCCAGACAATGTTCACAAGATCCTGTCGCACCTGCCATTGTTCCAGGCCCTGAGCCCGGAACAATTGGCAAGGGTGGCTGCCTGCACCAGGGAAACCCGCCTCGCAAAAGGCGAGGTACTGTTTCGGCGTGGCAGCCCCTGCCTTGGCGTCTATGTCGTGGTGTTTGGCCAGATCAAGTTGTTCGTCAGTTCACCGCAGGGCCAGGAAAAAGTGGTGGAAATCATCAGCGAGCGCCAGAGCTTTGGCGAAGCGGTGATGTTCCTCGACCGTCCCTACCCGGTAACGTCGGAAGCACTGGCGGACTGTCTGCTCTTGCATGTGGCACGGGAAGGCGTTGACGAGTTGCTCGCGAGCGACCCTTCGTTTGCGCGGGGCATGCTGGCCGGACTCTCGTTTCGGCTGCACTGTCTGATTCAGGATGTCGAGTCGTATTCGATGCGTTCCAGCATGCAACGCGTCATCGGCTACCTGTTGCAACAGTGTGGTGATGAAGCGACCTCATCGGCAGCAATCACCCTGCCGACATCGAAACTGGTGATCGCATCGCGCCTCAATCTGACGCCGGAAACCTTTTCGCGCATATTGAACGATCTGTCGCAGCATAAGCTGATATCGGTTGACGGACGTAACATTCACATTTCCGACTTGGAAAGCCTGCGTCATTTCGAGGGCTGACACTCTCCCCGTAGTCGCTAATGATGTTGCGGTGCAATTTACCTCCGCCGTCGGCTTTGTCTGCACTTGATTCGAATCAAGGTCATCATGCAGTTCAGCGTGCGAAACTGATCCTGAAGCAACTCGTATCAGCAAAGCAACCCTGATCAATTCACGGGTTAATTAGGCAACCACGATGTGGGCAGAAGCCTACACTGCTCTAGCTACCAGAGGAGAAAAGCCATGAAAACAACTTCTGCAATCCTTATTGTTTGCGGGCTACTGGCCCTGCCCCAACTCGCAACGGCATCCGACTACGATGTGTCCAAAATGGATCTGAGTCCGGTACCCGCCAAGGTGGGCGGCCCACGCCATACGGGGCCATTTGCCGAGGGGACGTCATTGAGTTTCGGTGCCGAACTGAAACCGCTTGATCCGTCACCCGTAAAGGAAGTCCATCTCGACACGACGCACAAGCTGATCGAGATCGCGCCGGGGATCAGGTTCAGTGCCTGGACCTTCGGCAACCAGGTACCGGGACCAACGGTGCATGCGCGCGTTGGCGATCGCATTCGATTTTTCATGACTAATCGCAGCGACGAACCGGTGCCCGGCGTGCAGTTCACTGCAGCGCCGATGATGCACTCGATGGACTTCCACGCAGCGATGGTTTAGCCGCAGGACAAGTACCGTTCCATTGCGCCCGGGCAGACTATCGAGTTCGAATTCACGGTGAATTATCCGGGTGTGTTCATGTACCACTGTGGTACTCCGATGATCCTCGAGCACATCGCCTCGGGCATGTATGGCGCCGTGGTGGTCGAGCCGCGCGAGGGCTACCCGACCAAGGCGGATCGCGAGTACGTGGTGATCCAGAGCGAGTTCTACGCCAAGCCCGATCCGGAAAAGCGCAAGGTCGATGGGGCACCAGTGTATGTGCTCGACGGCGATCGTCTGCGCGCGGCGCAGCCCACTTATACCGTCTTCAACGGCGTGCATAACGGCCTCGTCAAGCATCCCCTGGTGACCAAGGCCGGCGAGCGCGTCCGGCTGTACGTGCTTAACGTCGGCCCGAGCAAGACGTCGAGCTTTCACGTCGTGGGTACCATCTTCGATCGCGTCTGGCTCGAAGGCAATCCGGACAACCAATTGCGTGGTTCGCAAACCGTACTGCTTGGCTCCAGCAACAGCGCGATAGTCGAATTCATGATCCCTGAAAACGGTTCCTACATCATGGTTGACCACCATTTTGCGAACGCGTCGCAGGGCGCGATCGGCCTGGTATCGACCAATGTAAAGGCCGAAGAGAAGGATCTGGAGCACCACAACATGCCTGCAACCGAAACGGCACCAACCGCGGCCGCAGCAGTCGCCGGCAAGATGGCCTTCGAGAGCAAGTGCCTCGCCTGCCATTCGATTGGTCAGGGCAAGAAGCTCGGCCCCGATATGGCCGGTGTCACGAGGCGCCGCAGCGACGACTGGTTGAAGCGCTGGCTCAAGGCGCCGGAGAAGATGCTCGCTACCGACAAGGATGCGAAGGCCATGCTCAAGCAGCACAACAACATCCCGATGCCCAACCAGGGATTGTCGGACAAGGAGATCGGCCAGTACATCGATTACTTCCACTGGGTCGATGCGCGCGGAAGCAGTGACAGCAGCGCCTCGGCGCACTGACCATGAATGCTGCGCCCAGATCGCTGGTGCTTTGCCTGCTGCTGGCATCGAATCTGGCATTTGCCTGCGGCCATTGTGTCGAGGATCAGGTTGCTGCTGTCTACGACCACGCCCTGGTGAAAAGAATACTGGGACGCGGATATCACGTCGCCTTTTTCGCGCTCGACGGCAGCCTCGAGTCCAACTCGCAACAACGCAGCATCATCGAACGTGCTGCGACGCGTATTGCAGGTGTCGACGCGCGAAGCGTGCGCGTGTCGATCGAATCATCGGCGCTTGCGGTGGGCTTTGATCCGGCAAGAACGAGCGCGGAGAAGATTCGCCAGTCGGTCATGCAGGCGCTGGTTCTCAAGGGCGTTTCGGTCCAACTGCTGCGTGACATTGATCGACATCTCGAGGCTACACCGGGTTACTGAGATGCCGTCCTTCATTCAGATCGGCGAAGGATACAAAGCTGGTTCATCGATCACAGGGGGATGCGCTCTGTGGAATCTCGGTTTTCGTCCGTTTTATCTTTTCGCCGCCATCTTCGCGGCGATAGCCATTGCGGTCTGGGTTGCCCATTTCAGCGGCATGTTGGCATTTGGCACTTACCTCCGTGATCCCTTGTGGCATGCGCATGAAATGATTTTCGGTTACGCCTTTGCGATCGTGGTGGGGTTTCTCTTCACGGCGGTACGCAATTGGTCCGGCAAGCCGACGCCAAGCGGCAAGGTGCTGCTGCTGATTGTCGCGCTGTGGCTGGAAGCGCGCGTCCTGCTGTTGCTGGCCTTGCCCATTCCGGCGCTCTACTTCGATCTGGCATTCGCCATTGCGGCGGCGTTCGGCATTGCCATGCCACTCAAGGCGGGCGGCAACCGGCGCAATTATTTTTTCGTGCTGCTGCTGCTGGCAATCGGCATCGCCAACGGGGCGTTCAGTCTCGCCATTGTCGGGGCCATTGCCGTATCACCCAGGCAAATGCTGGGCGTGGCGCTGGATCTGGTCTTGATCATCATGGTCGTGATGGGCGGTCGCGTGATCCCGATGTTTACCGCATCGGCGCTGCCGCAATCACGACCGAAACGTCCGCCGTTGCTGGAGATGCTGGCGATCGTCAGCGTGGTCATGCTGCTGGCGGCCGATGTGCTTGCCGTGCCGGCACCGCTGATCGGATGTGTTGCAGCGCTTGCCGCCATGGCCCACGGGGCGAGGTTGTTGCTGTGGCAACCCTGGCATACCGTGCGTCGGCCGATCCTCTGGATATTGCACCTGGCCTATGCATGGATCGTGGTCCACCTTGCATTGCGCAGTGTTGCTGCATGGGTTCCGGGTGTCAGCAGCCTGGCAACGCACGCACTGACCGTGGGCGGCATCGGCGGCCTGACTTTGGGCATGATGACGCGCACCGCACGCGGCCACACCGGGCGGCCATTGGTCGCAGAAAAGGGTGAGGTCACGATCTATATGCTGATCCAGGTAGCTTCCGTCGTTCGCGTATTCCTGCCGCTGGCTGCCCCGCAAATGTTGATGGCCGCCGTTGGCTGGTCTGGCGCGCTGTGGGTCGCGGCCTTCGTGATCTTCGTCGTCAAGTACGCGCCCTTCTTGTGGCGGCCTCGCCTCGACGGCAAATCAGCCTGAAATCGGCACCTGAATTAGAACGTTCGTTAAAGAATCTTCTCCGATCTATCATAGCGATCCGGTGCCGTGCAAGGTCTTGTACCGGCAAGCGTCGGATGGGCTGATGCCGCCGACACATCACAATAATCGAGGAGAAGACAATGGAAGTCATCGGCAACGGCAGGATGGTAGTGGCAAAGCGCGAGGATGAATTCCCGCATGTGGAGACCAATGATCCGAACTGGCAGGAAAGCGTCGTCATCTACCTGTTCGACGAAGAACAACAGTGTTACGTGTTTTTCCGGCTCGGTCACGAGCCGAACAACAAGGCAGGCGGGCCCGGCGGCACGGCAGTCATCTGGGCCAATATCTGGGTCAAGGGCAAGTACTACAAGTACTACGACGACGTCGCGCTGCGCCCCGAAGACCGGCTCAAGAACGGCTTCGCCAGCGGTGACCGCATCCGCTACGAATACGACGGCAACCATCACTGGACGGTCAAGGACGGCGATGTCTCGGCCGAGCTGACCATGCAGGACTGGTTTCCCGCGTTCGACTACTGGCCTGCGCGCCACAACCTGGACGAGATCGCCTCGCGCCACCAGGAAGGCACCGGCCTCATCACCGGGACCATCAAGTTCCAGGGCAAGACCATCAAGATCACGAATGGCATCGGCCATCGTGACCATTCCTGGGGCCCGCGCCGCTGGGGTGCGATGCTGACCCATCGCTGGATTCCCGCGATCTTCGGAAAGGATTTCATTTCGCACGCGCTCACCATGCTCACGGACGACGGTCGCCTCGAATCTTTCGGCTTCGTCATTCGCGACGGCAAATTTTACGTGCCCACCAAAACAGAAGTCGGCTGTCTGGTCGAGTCGGACGGCCTCACCAATCGGGGCGGCAACGTGATCTACACCATGCCCTCCGGTGAAAAGCTGGAGATCGTGTTCTGGAACCTTGTTCCCGGCGGCTTCAGTTTCCACGGCGACTATCCCTGCTTCGATCCTATCAGCGCAGTGCGCTGCGGAGACCGTACCGGTTTCGGCGTCATGGAATGCGGCAACAACACGATGAAGGGCGCGGCCCGACCGAAACAGGACATCCTCATCAGCGGCTATATCGACAACGGCATATTCCCCTATACGCACGGGACCAGCCGGATCTAAGGGTGCCAATCAGGAAAAGGGACAGCAATGCAGAACATCAAGCCGGGTGAAGCGAAGTTGGCCAGCTCCCGGTGAAAGCCCCCAACTGTCTGCAGCGCGTCTTCAAGGGTGAGGAGTCCCTTTCTTTTGATCCACAATCGATGCGGGTACTGACCTGATGCCAAACCACATGAATACAAAACCGCCCAAGCTGAACACCATCATTACCCCTGAGGTCGCCAAGACCTATCTGATCAACGTTGCGGAAACGCTCAACAACCTCGTCATCCCGCATCTTGAAGGGACTTCCCGCGCGCGCGCCAACGACTGCCTGCGCATCGTTTCGCGGCTGGTGTCGAATTCGGAACTGTCGGATAAATCAGTTGAGCTTCTGGCGTGTGAAGCAGGCGACGCGATTTCCGAGGCACTGATCGAAGGCGCCGCGATCGAGAATGCCAACGAAGAAGGCGTTCAATATTTGCAATCGATCAAGGCAACCGTGCCAGTGGCTTCGCGAAGCTTCGATCATCTCCAGCTCGAAACCTATTTGCGCAGACACCCCCTCGGTGGCGACAAGGTTCGCATCACACAATCACGCCTGCTGGTAGGTGGTCGTTCCAAGATCACCGTACTCGTGTCGCAACAGGGGGCTACCGGCTTGCCCGAGGATTTTGTTCTGCGTCAGGATTGGGCCAACTCGCCCACCGGCAAGGCGGTGGAGATCGAATTCGAGTTGCTGAAGCGCCTGCATTCTGCTGGCGTGCTCGTGCCGAAGCCGCTACTGCTGGAACGATCTAAGGAGGTGGCTGGCAATCCCTTCATGATCGTGTCGCGCCAGCCCGGTGCGCCGTCCGGCGACCACTTCATGTCACTGCCGTCGTCCGAGCGGCCGCTGATGCAACTCGCCGAACAGTTGGGCCTTATCCACGGCATGGAAACCGCGGAGTTCGAGCGCATGGAAGGCATCGTGGAGACCAACTACAAGCCCGAACAAATGCGCGCCAATCTGGCAGCCTACGCAGCTACCATTGCCAAACACGATACGGCGAAGTCACCCTTGCTTGATCAGACCATCCAGTGGCTGGACAGGAACGCCGATCGTGTTGCGACAGCGCCGCGTACCCTGGTGCATGGCGATTTCGGCTTCCACAATTCGCTGGTAGATGGCGATGACCTGAGCGTTATTCTCGATTGGGAACTGGTGCACCTTGGCAACCCCTGCTACGACCTCGGCTACCTGCGCCATTCGGTGACCGACAATGCCGTCTGGGCGCGCTTCATGGAGCATTACAGGTCTGGCGGCGGCCCGGACTTCGATCCCGAATTCGTCGACTACTACACCCTGTATACCGGCATCTGGTATCACCAGATCCAGCTGCATACGCGCAACTTCCTGCTCACTGGTGTCGTGCACGACATGGAAATCAGCGCGCTGTGCGCCGACTTTGCACCAATGGTGCTGGCGAGCATATCGCGCACACTGAAACGGGTATCGGGTAAGCCGTTACCTGGGAAGTAGCGCCCTTTATTTCGACGGAAGAATCTGAATTGAAGTAATCGGCTTGTGCGAAACGTGAAGGGTATCTACCGACGTCGAATCTGCGAGGACTAGAAAAGTGAATAAAACCGTTGAGCTTCTCTGTGCGCACAGCATCATCGCTTGTTCCGTTTTTATCGGGCTCGGCGGCTTTCTGATCGCCGGCTGGATGCCGCCGGTTCACGCAGACCTTGATGCGCAGGCGATTGTTGCGCTGTTCAACCAGGACCGCGATCGCATTCGGTTCGGCATGACCGTCTTCGGCTTCAGTGCGATGTTCTACTGGTTTTTTGCCGCAGCGATTGCTTCCCAGATGCAGCGCATAGAAGGCGAATATCACCCGCTGACACGGATTCAGATGACTTCGTCCAACGGCACGGCGCTGGCACTCATGCTGCTCGCCTTTATTGGCCTGACGATGTGCTATCGCGAAAACATCGAGCCGACCACGTTGCAGTTCGCCAATGATCTGTGGTGGTTGCTCTTTGTCGGCCTGTGGATGCCCGGCGTAGCGCAGAATATCTCGATCGGGGTTTGCATCCTTCAAGATAAACGCCCCGAGGCCGAGAAGATCTATCCGCGCTGGGTGGCCTTTGTGAACTTCTGGGTGGCGGTGTCGTTTGCACCCGGCGCGTACATCGCTTTCTTCCATACCGGGCCATTTTCGTGGCACGGCATCCTCGGTTTCTGGCCGGTTGGCATCGGTTTCTTCCTTTGGGCCGGCGTCATGTGGTGGGCGACTGTGCGCGCAATCAAACATACGTAAGCATCATGAATTCCGAAGCCGATTCAAGAGCGACATCCTCAGTGTTGAACGACAACCTGCGCAATGTGCAGGCGGGATGGTTGCGCCTGGAAGAAGATCGGGTGCGCAGATTCATCGCTGCGCAACCCGAAGTCGCGGGACGCGTCGGACGATTGAGCATCGGCTATCCGACCTCGGGACAGGGCATCAGCAACGGCATCGCCTTTCTCTCGGCTGACATCGACTCCGGACGCGGCATGGAGCAGCGCGAACTGGTGGTGCGCTACGCCCCGGGCGCGACTCTCCTCAAGCAGAAGACCTTCAGCGACGAATACCTGACCATGAAATCGGTCGAGGCAGCGGGCATCCCGGCACCGAAGATGCTTTGGCTGGATGCGGAAGGTGACGGCCTGGGTGCAAAGGGCTACATCATGGAGCGCATCTTTGGCGACATTCCCGCCTCGAGCATGTTCTCCGCCGGTCTGCTGGCGGAGGCCGAAGCGGAAACGCGCAAGGCGCTGATGCTCGAAGCGGTGGGCTTTCACGGCCGCGTGCGCCGTGCGGCCGTCGGTCCAGAGCGCGTGCCCCATCTCGTCACGCGCGGCTCGGGTGCCACGCCCGTGGAGCGCGAAGTGAACTGGTGGCTGGAGGAGACCCGGCAGAACCTGCCCGATGGCAACGACATGCTACGGCGCCTGCGCTCGGCAGCCGCATGGCTGCGCGCGCACCAGCCGGCACTGCGGCCCGCAACCTTGGTGCATGGCGATGCTCAGCTGTGCAACCTGATCTATCGCGACGGCAAGGTCATCGCTGCGCTCGACTGGGAACTGGCCTACCTTGGTCACGGCGAGGTCGATCTGGCAGTGGCGATATGGCTCACGCGTCTGCAGCAGATGGCTGTCCCCGATCTGCAGGGTGTGCCGAGCGAGGCCGAGTTCATTACCCGCTACGAGGACGAAAGCGGCGCGCCGGTCGAGCACTACGCCTACATGAAGCTGCTGCAGCTCTACAAGCTGTGCAGTGTGCTGACGGCATCGGCGCCGACCATGCCTTCGTTCGAGCAGTTCTGGGAGCTGAACTGGTCGGAACTGGAAAAGATATGGAGCGAATGTCGCGGTGAGTATGGTGGATGAGGGATAGTGCAACTTTGGCGCAAACCTATTGAACGATGAGGAGCTGACTAATGACGTTGAAGCTGTTGGAAGACGAAAAACTGACCTGGGACGTACCCTTTGCGGATGAAACGCTGATGGTGACGGTGCCGGACGTGCCGTATATGAGCGAGAACTGGTGCTACACCGGCTACGACCCGGTGAGCCGCATCGGCTTCTACGTCCACATGGGTCGCTGGATCGGCGACCCGGAAGTGCTGCGCGAGCTGTTCATGATCTGGCTGCCCGACGGCTCCGTGCTGTGGGCGCAGGGCTTCGGTCGCGGCGATTGCACGCAGGGGCCGAACATTGCTTGCGGCCGATTGATATTCGAAGAGCCAGGCAAGCGTATCCGCATCAAGTACTCGGGCCCGATGCAGCTGATCCCCTTCGATCAGGTGGCATCCCCCGAGCCGCGTGCGCATGTGCTGGATATGGTGGACTTCGACGTGCTGTTCACCGGTACCGCGCCGTGCTGGTATTACCCCTCGACCGACAACAGCTCGTGGGCGAAATTCCACATCGAGCAGATGGGTCGTGCGACAGGCTTGGTCAAGCATCGTGGCGTCGAACACAAGGTCGATGGCGTCACCTACCGCGACCACAGCCGCGGGCCGCGAATGCTGAACGACCTGCGCGGGCATACGTGGATACAGGGCCAGTTCCCCGGTGGCGAAGCCTTCTGCATCTACCAGGTGTGGCTGAAGATCGATGGCAAGGAAGTTGAGGCGCTGTCGGAGGGCAAAATATACAAGGACGGCAAGTTCCATCCGGTGCGCATCGTCTCGGTACCGCGCGGCTCGACCGCGCTCGACGCGCAGCAGGATTTCGAGATCGTGCTCGAATCGGAGCTCGGCAACCACACCATCAAGGCAATGCCGCAGGCGCTCTCGCTTTACAGCTTCGGCCGCCTGCAGAGCCATTACCTCGCCGGCATTCCCTATGGTGCGCTGGAGTTTCCGCTGCAGAATATTGAGCAGCCGACCGAGTTTCTGTGGAATGGCAAGACGGGGCATGGCCATACCGAGCGCTCGTACTGGCGCGCCGATGCCGAATCAGCGAGCGATCCGGAAAGACTGCGGGCGGCGTACCGGAAAAACTGCAAGTAGGGAAACATGCACACGGCGACGTGTCTTTTGTATGTTGTCACTCGAGCGACGCCGGAAATGATTCGGCGTCCCACTTCAAACAGGAATGAAAAAAGATTCCTGTCATGCAGGGAAAAGGAAAGTAATGCAGATCATTAAACCGGGTGAAGCAACGTGGGACGTTCCACTGGCGGACGAGACAATTCTCGATCCGCTGCCGCAGGTGCCGAACATGAGCGAGAACTTCTGCTATCTCGGGCACGATGCAGTAAGCCGTGTCGCCTTCCTGGTGCACATCGGTCGCTGGATCAAGGACCCGGAAATTTTTCGCGAGATGTTCATCGTCTGGCTACCGGACGGCACGGTCATGTGGGCGCATGCCTTTGGTCGCGGCGACTGCACGCTTGGGCCGTCTGTGGCCTGTTCGCGCCTGATCTGCGAAGAGCCGGGCAAGCGCATCCGCATTCGTTATTCGGGGCCGATGCAGCCGATCCCGCCGGACCAGATCGTAAATCCGACCGGCTTTCCGAATTCGCTGGACAAGGTGGACATCGACCTCGTCTTCGAGGGTGCGTCGCCAACCTACTACTACCCGCAGACCGAGAACACCACGTGGTCCAAGTGGCATACCGAACAACTGGGCAAGGTGCGCGGTACGGTTCGCCACATCGACCGCAAATTCGACTTCAACGGCGTGGGGTATCGCGACCACAGCCGCGGGCCGCGCTACCTCAAGGACTTTCGCGGCCATAGCTGGATACAGGGACATTTTCCCGGCGGCGATTCCTTCAACCTGTACCAGATGTGGCAGATCGTCGATGGCGTTGAAAAACAGGCGCTTTCCGAAGCACACATTCACCAGAATGGCGAACTGATCCCTGCCCGCGTAGTGTCATCGCCACGCCTGACTTCGACGGCGGGCATTGTCGGCGACTACGAGCTGGTGCTCGAATCGAAGCTCGGCACCATGAACATCATCGGCAAGCCGCGCGGCCTGGCTTTCTTTTCCTATGGCACGCTGATGAGCCACTTTTTCCCCAGTGTGCCGATCGGCAATACCGAGTTTTTCATGACCACCGTGGAGCAGCCCAGCGTGTTCAGTTGCGCGGGCCGTGATGCCGTGGGACATACGGAGCGATCTTTTTATCGCGGCGATGCCGACAAAATTTTCGACCCAGCGGCGGTAGAGAGTTTTTACGCGCGCTGATCAGGGTCCGGTGTCTGATATGGCGCGATAATTCCCCTGCCCTATCGGGCGCAAAATCAACGAACGGAGGAAGCATGTCTGCAGCAGGACGATTGAAGGACAAGATAGCCGTGGTGACCGGCGCAGGCAGCGGCATCGGCCGCGCCATTGTTGAGCGCTATTACGCCGAGGGCGCCAAGGTCGTGGTGGCGGACATTTCTGGCAAGCAGGACGAGGTCGCGCGGGCGCTGGGCGATCGCGCACTCGCGGTGCGCGCAGACGTCACTTCATCCGCCGACATCCGCGCCATGTTCAAGGCGACCGTCGATCGCTTCGGCGGCATCGACATCCTGTGCAACAACGCCGGCATTGATGGCGAAATGCACCTGATCGCCGACTTCGATGAGGATGCCTACGATCGCGTCATGGCGATTAACCTGCGTGGCGTGTTTCTCGGCATCAAGTACGCGATCCCTCTGATGAAGCAACGCGGCGGTGGCAGCATCATCAATATCGCCTCCACGGCCGGCATTACGGCGACGCCGGGGCTCGGCGTTTATGGAGCCACCAAGGCTGGCGTCATGCAGCTCAGCCGATCGGCCGCAGTTGAGTACGCCGCCGACAAGATCCGCGTCAACGCTATCTGTCCGGCCATGATCGAGACGCCGCTGGTATCCAATCTGCTCAAATCGAATCCCGACGATGCCGCACGCGTGCTGTCGATGACGCCAATGGGTCGCGTCGGTCAGCCGAGCGAGGTGGCCAATGTGGCACTGTTTCTCGCCAGTGCGGATTCGTCCTACGTCACGGGCGTGTCTTTGCCCGTTGATGGCGCCTACACGGTGATCTGAGTTCACGCACTGGTTGCAGACCGAAGGAGATTGGAAGATGAGTACACGCAAGCAATGGCTGCTCTATGGGGCAACCGGCTACAGCGGCAGCCATATCGCCGAAAAAGCAGTGGCCAAGGGTTTTCGCCCCGTCATTGCCGGGCGGCGCGAGGCAGAGACCCGTGCCGTGGCCGAACGCCTCGGGCTGGAATGGCGCGTCGTTGATCTGGGTGACCAGGCAGCACTCAATGCGCTGGTGCGTGAGTTCTCGACAGTGATGCATGCGGCCGGCCCCTTTATCAACACCTACGAGCCGATGATCAAGGCCTGCCTCGCCGGCGGCACGCACTACCTCGACATCACCGGCGAGATTCCCGTCTTCGAAGGCCTCGCCGCTTTCGACACCGAGGCGCGCAAGGCCGGCATCATGATGATGCCCGGCTGCGGCTTCGACATGGTGCCCGGCGATTGCCTCGCGCTCTACCTCAAGCGGCAGATGCCGGACACAACGCGCTTCGATATCGCGGTCAGCTTCGAAGGCACGCTGACGCACGGCACCATTCTCTCGACCCTGGCGAACACCAACCCGCTGCCACATGTGCGCCGCAATCACAAACTGACCCATCTGCCTCAGCCGATCGGGCGCGAAGTCGATTTCGGCCCAGGGCGTTGCGGTGGTCTTGCCACCGCTTACTCCGCCACCTTCGGCGATGCCTCGACTGCCTGGCGAACTACGGGAATTCCCGACATCACGGCCTGGCTGCGTCCGGCACCCGAGTTTGCAGCCCTCGCCAACATCAAGAGCGCCGCCGATGTCGCCAGCCTGCCGGCTGGGCCGAGCAAGGAAGAACTGGATACCATCCCGACCATTTTCGTGGCCCAGGTGGGCAATGACGCGGGCGAGTCGCGCGCCGTGCGCCTGGTGACGCCGCAAATTTACGCCATCACCTTCGATGCGGCCGCGACCATTGCGCAGTTTGTGCATGAAGGTACTTTCCGCGCCGGCTTCCAGACGCCTGCCGGCGTATTCGGCGAAGATTTCATTCTTGAGTTCGACGGCTGTCGTCGTGAGGATTGGCAGCCGGGAGCCCTGCCCGCAGAATGAAGGCCGCATGAAAGTGGAAGGCGGCAAGCCGCTCGACCTCGTCGACCCGAATGCGATCGAGCAACTGTTCGAAGTCGCCGCCGAACTGTTCGCGGAACGCGGCATCGATGGGGTCAGCGTACGCGAGATCAGCCGCCTCAGCAATGTCTCGATCGCCGCCATCTATTACCATTTCAAGTCGAAGGAAGGCCTGTTCGCCGAAGTCTGCCTGCACAAGTACGAGGACTTCGAGCGCGAGCTGCTGAAGCGCATCAATGCCCATGTGCCCGGTCCCGCTACCCCAGTCGCCGTCGCCCTGGCGTTCTTCGACATGATGACTGCGGACAACAATCTGCTGCGTCTTTTTCAGCGTGACATGATTGCCGGCACGCGCACGCATGAGCACTTCCTGTCGTTGTGGCAGGATCACCACTTCCGTCGCCTCATCGACAAGGCGCTCGGTTTCGACCCCGACAATCCCCAACATCAGATGAAATCGTTTTCCCTGGCTGCGCTGGTCAATGGCTACAGCGAAGTGGTCATGTCCGATATCGATGGCATTGCAGACAAGGTGGCGCACCTGCAGAAGCATCGCCGGTTTCTCGAGCAATTCGTCGAGATGGCATTCCGAACTTAGTCTGTAGACGCCGGTTCGGTGATGAAATGCCGCATGCGTGGCGGCGTATCGCCAACGTGAAAAGACAGCGCGCGTTCTTCGGCCTGCCTGTCGGTGATCGTGGCACGCGTGCGCTGGCGCAGGTATTCCCCCCATGAGCCAACAATGAAACGCTCGACGTAACGATCCGGCTCTTCGAGATCACGGTACAGCCGCCAGCTGCTGGCACCGTCACGCTGGCGGATGCTGCCCAGGGCATATGCCGCGCGTGCAAAATCGCTGCGCCGGGCAGGATCGATTCGATAGGCCAGTTGCACGGCGACCGGCCCGTCTTCCATCTCCGGTTCGATTTCCACTACCGGTTCCAGCCGATGCAGCGACGGCGTGAGTTCCGCGTCGGTGCCCAGATTGATCGGGAAACGCCGGCCGAGCGCGAGGATGATGACGACCATGCTGGCCGCTGCCGCCAATGCGGTGGGCGTGCCGAACTGCGTTGCCACCGCGCCCCATACCACGCTGCCGGATGCCATGCCGACCTGAAAGGTGAGGAAGAACATCGCAATGGCGCGGGCGCGAACCCAGGTCGCCACACCGGTTTGAATCGCCATGTTGGGAACAGCCGCGATGCCGATCCAGGCGATGCCGGCGACGACCATCGTGATGACGATGATGACGTGGTTGGTGACATAACCCATGCACGCCATAGCCAGCGCAGCAAAAACGTTGGCCATCTGCATCAGGCGGTTTGGCCCGAAACGGTGCTGCAACTTCACCAGTACCAGGCTGCCGATCACGGCGCCGATGCCGAGACCGGCCATCAGCAGTCCGTAGCCTCCGGCACCAAAGCCCAATTGGTCGCGGGCGACGACTGGCAGCAGCGCCCACATCGCCGACGCGCTGAAATAGACCACCAGACATCGGCCATACAGTGTTGCCAGTGCCGGCGAATGGCGCACGTAGCGCAGGGCCGAGCGCATGCCGGCGAACAATCCTTCCGGTGGCAGGTCGCTGCTGCGCGGCGGCGGTCCTTCCCAGCGCAGCAGCACGACGACGACCCAGAGGTAGCAGCAAGCGTTGATGGCAAACACCATGCCGGATCCGATCCAGGCCAGCAATATGCCGGCCAGTGCCGGCCCGACTGCCCGCGCCATGTTGGCAGATACCGCATTCATCGACAGCCCGGCATGCACCAATGAACGCGGCAGCACGTCGGAGCTGGTGGCCTGCCAGGCCGGCCCCTGCATCGCCGAACCGGCACCCACGGCAAAGGTGAGTGCGAGCAGCGACCATGCGCCGACGCTGTCGGTAAAGGTCAGCAGGCTGAGCGTGCCCAATGCCAGCAGGGTCCAGCTGTTGGTGGCGATCAGCAAACGGCGCCTGTCCATCTGGTCAGCCAGCACGCCCCCCGGCAGTCCGAGCAGGAAGGCGGGCAGCGTGGCTGCGGTCTGGATCAGCGCCACCATCAGCGGCGACGTGGTGAGCGAAGTCATGGTCCACGCCGCGGCGACGTTTTGCATCCACAGGCCGATGAAACCAACCGAGCCCGCCAGCCACAAGGCGCGGAACACGGGGTGACGTAGCGGTTCCCAGGCAGAGCCGGGGGGGGCGGAAGGCGTGTTCATTTTTTACCAGCCAGCACGACACCGGCAATCACCAGCGCGGTGCCGAGCCATTGCCAAATGGAAACGGATTCGCCCAGTATCCACCAGCTCATGCCGACTGTCAGTACCGGGCCGGCGTTGGCGATCAATGCCGTCTGGCTGGCGCCAATACGGCGAATGGCGGAAGACAGGGCAAATACCGGCAACACCGTCGAGAACAATGCCATGGCCAGCGCAAGCGCATATATCTGCCAGGGTTGGCGGATCGACGACAAGGGTTGCGTGGCCGCGTAGTGCAGCAAGGTAGCGGCGGTCGACACCAGCATCGCCAGCGCGGTGAACCGGGCGGAGCCGATGATCGGGATGATGCGCCCGCTTCCGAGCAGATAGGCCGCGTAGCAGATCGACGACAGCAACACAAAGCCACCGCCAAGCAGCACGACCTCCATGTCCTGCGCGACATGCAGGTCGTGGGCAAAAGCTGCAGCGATGCCGACGTAGCAAAGCAATAGCGAGAATGCTTCACGACGCCGGATCTGGTGGCCGAAAAAGATGGCGCCGAATATCATCGTCAAAGTCGGATAGCTGAACAGGATCAGCCGTTCCAGGCCGGCGGTGATGTAGTGCAGGCCGATGAAATCGAAAATGCTTGCGCCGTAGTAGCCGAGCAAGCCGAGCGCGACGATGATTGACCATTGCCTTGTACTGAGCGGCTGCGACTTTCGCGATCCACGCAGCCCGACGGCGATGAAGAACGGCAGCGAGAACAGCATGCGCAATGCCAGCAGGGTGACGGCTTCGATCGGCCACTGATAGGCGAGCTTGATGAAGATGGCCTTCATCGAAAAACCGAAAGCTGCGATCAGTGCCAGCCAGAGGCCGGCGGTGTGGTGTTGGGGCTTCAAGGGCCGGACGGCGGGAGACGGGCGTCAGTCAGGTATTTTGCAAATCGGGACCAATCTTCGATATTGGTATAAAGCAGCTGCTCAAAGGCGGGAATATTTTTGAACATTAAGGCGAATGCCGGCTCTGGCAGCGTACGTTTTTGCGAAGTCATTTCGATCCAGAAATCGTACTCAGGTGATTCAGCGCTGGCAAGGCCTCTCAGCGCCTGCGGCCGCCGAGGATTGAACCCAGCACGCCCCGGATGATTTCCCTGCCGACCTGGGAGCCAATGGCCCGTGCAGCGCTGCTGACGGCAGCCTCGACTGGTGTTTGCCGGCTGTGTTTGCTGCCGCCACCGAAGACGTCTCCAAGTACCGTGCCGAAGCCGCCGAGAATGCCGCCGGATGATTCCGGTGCAGACGCGGTTGGTGCTGGCGTCGCCTGGGGTGCCTGTGTGTTGGCAGGAGCCCCGCCTTTCAGTTTTTCGTAGGCGGATTCCCGGTCTTGCGATTTCTCGTAATGGCCGAAGAGCACCGAACCCTTGATGGCGCTGTTTCGCTCGTCGGCAGTCAGCGGGCCGATGCGTGAGGATGGCGGCAGCACGAAGGCGCGTTCGACGATGCCGGGCGTGCCTTTGGCGTCGAGGAAGGACACCAGTGCCTCACCGACGCCGAGTTCGGTGATGGCGGATTCGACATCGAGTTTCGGGTTGGGGCGCAGCGTCTGGGCTGCGGTCTTGACGGCCTTCTGGTCACGCGGTGTGAAGGCGCGCAGCGCATGCTGCACGCGATTGCCGAGTTGCCCAAGCACGGTGTCGGGCACGTCGAGCGGGTTCTGTGTGACGAAGTAGATGCCAACGCCCTTGGAGCGGATCAGTCGAACCACTTGCTCGATCTTTTGCAGCAGTGCCGGTGGCGCCTCGGCGAACAGCAGGTGTGCCTCGTCGAAAAAGAACACCAGCTTGGGTTTGTCGAGGTCGCCTGCTTCGGGCAGCTGCTCGAACAGCTCGGCCAGCAACCAGAGCAGGAAACTGGAATACAGCCGCGGTGCGTTCATCAGCTTGTCGGCGGCGAGCACGTTGATCACACCGCGGCCCTTGCTGTCGGTCTGCATCAGATCGTTAATGTCGAGCATGGGTTCGCCGAAAAACTTGTCGCCGCCCTGCTGGTCGATCTCGAGCAGGCCGCGCTGTATCGCGCCGATGGAAGCGGCGGAGACATTGCCGTACTCGGTCTTGAATTCGGCCGAGTTGTCGCCGACGTACTGCACCATCGCGCGTAGGTCCTTGAGGTCAAGCAGCAGCAGGCCCTTGTCGTCGGCAATCTTGAACACCAGTTGCAGCACGCCGCCTTGGACATCGTTGAGGTTGAGCAGGCGACCGATCAGCAGCGGGCCCATGTCGGAAACGGTGGCACGTACCGGATGCCCTTGTTCACCATAGATATCCCAGAATACGGCGGGGCAGGCGAGCGGCTGCCAGTCGGAAATCTTGAGCTGGTCGAGCCGTGATTTGAGCTTGTCCGAGGCGACGCCCGTCGCCCCAAGACCGGATAGATCGCCCTTGACGTCCGCCATGAATACGGGCACGCCAATCAGCGAGAACTGCTCGGCGAGGCGCTGCAGGGTAACTGTCTTGCCGGTACCGGTAGCGCCGGCAATCAGGCCATGACGGTTGGCGAGTGCGGGCAGCAGTGAAATATCGTCTGCACCGCAACGGGCGATGGGCAGTGCTTGGGTCATCGGTTTGTCCCCGGGGTAAAATTGAAGGTCATTTCAATACAGCAACGAAGGATTCTATATGGCCGGCCATTCCAAATGGGCCAATATTCAGCACCGCAAGGGCCGTCAGGACGCCAAGCGGGGCAAGGTATTCACCAAGCTGATCAAGGAAATTACCGTCGCCGCCAAGATGGGCGGAGGCGACGTTGGTGCCAACCCGCGCTTGCGTCTGGCGATCGAAAAAGCCAAGGGCCAGAGCTTGCCCAAGGACAATATCGACAATGCGATCAAACGCGGTACCGGCCAGCTCGATGGCGTCAGCTACGAGGAAATCCGCTATGAAGGCTACGGCATTGGTGGTGCGGCGGTGATGGTGGATTGCCTGACCGACAACAAGGTACGGACCGTGGCCGAAGTGCGCCATGCCTTTGCCAAGAATGGCGGCAACATGGGCGCCGAGGGCGCAGTGGCTTTCCTGTTCAAGCATTGCGGGCAGATGATTTTTGCGCCGGGTACGGATGAGGCCGGACTGATGGACGCCGCCATCGAAGCCGGTGCCGACGACGTGACGACAAATGAAGATGGATCGATCGAAGTCCTCACCAGTCCGAATGATCTGGCGACGGTGAAAGAGGCGATTGAAGCGGGCGGCTTCAAACCCGAGTTTGCCGAAGTGCTGCAAAAACCGCTCAATGAATCGGAACTGACCGGCGAAGATGCGGTCAAGATGCAGAAGCTGCTTGACGCACTGGAGGCGCTTGACGACGTGCAGGACGTGTACTCGACTGCCGTTATTGACGAGTAGGCCGTCTTTACTCGGGTTGTTGGCGCTTTGCGTGGTGTCGGTGCATGTTAGCGTTGGTATGCTAAAGTCTTTACAGTGGTATCAAATACATTAGACAGCGGTTCGCGATGCGGAACCAAAGCACGAGGAGCACAGATTGAAGCCAACCGATATTGGCGCACCCGAATACTTTCATAAAGTCGTCGATTGCCAGTGGGCCTGCCCGGCCCACACCCCCGTTCCTGAATACATCCGTTTGATTGCCGCCGGTCGCTATTCCGATGCATACATGGTGAATTGGAATTCGAACGTGTTTCCCGGCATTCTTGGCCGTACCTGCGACCGCCCCTGCGAACCGGCCTGCCGCCGCGGCCGTGTCGATGAAGAGCCCGTCGCCATCTGCCGCCTGAAGCGCGTCGCGGCCGACAACAAGGAAGACATCACCGATCGCCTGCCGAAGCCGGTGGCCAAAAAAAATGGCAAACGCGTGGCGTTGATCGGTGCAGGGCCGTCTTCGCTGACGGTTGCGCGTGACCTGTTGCCGCTCGGCTATCACGTCGATATCTTCGATGGCGACAGTCGTGGTGGCGGCATGATGCGCAGCCAGATTCCGAAGTTCCGCCTTCCCGAGTCCGTGATTGATGAAGAGGTTGGTTACATTCTTGGCATGGGTGTCGAGACCCATTTCAACCAGCGCATCAACAGCATCAAGAATGTTCTGGGCAAAGGCTACGATGCAATTTTCGTCGGCACCGGCGCACCGCGCGGGCGTGACCTCGATCTGCCCGGCCGCAAGGAGGCCGCAGCGCACATTCACCTCGGCATTGACTGGTTGTCGAATGTGGCTTTTGGCCACATCGACAAGATCGCCAAGCGCGTGATCGTGCTGGGTGGCGGCAATACCGCGATGGATTGCTGCCGCTCGTCGCGACGCCTGGGTGGTGAAGATGTGCGCGTGGTGGTGCGCAGCGGCTTTGATGAGATGAAGGCATCGCCGTGGGAGAAGGAAGATGCGCAGCACGAAGGCATCCCGATCATCAACTTCCATGTACCGAAAGAGTTCCTGCATCAGGATGGCAAGCTGACCGGCATGGTGTTCGAAGTGGTCAAGGCCGAATACGATGCCAAGGGCCGCCGCAATCTGGTGCCCAGCGGCGAGGCGGATGTGACAATGGAATGCGATGCTGTGCTGATCGCGGTCGGACAGGAGAATGCATTCCCGTGGATCGAGCGCGACATCGGCATGGAGTTCGACAAGTGGGGCTTGCCGGTACTTAACGAAAAGACCATGCAATCGACGATCCCGAATGTCTTCTTCGGTGGCGACTCAGCGTTCGGCCCCAAAAACATCATCTGGGCAGTGGCGCACGGACACGAAGCGGCGCTATCCATCGATCGCTTCTGCAAGGGTCTCGACGTCAAGGCCAGGCCCGGACCAGCAGTCGACATCGTGTCGCAGAAAATGGGCATCCACGAGTGGAGCTACGACAACTACATTTCCGAGGAGCAGCGCAAGCGTGTGCCGTTGAAGCCGCTTGAACTGGCGCTGGCCAACATCAAGGTCGAGGTCGAGTTGGGTTTCGATGCCAAGCTCGGTTTTGCCGAAGCACAGCGCTGTCTCAATTGTGATGTACAGACCGTGTTTGCACCGAAGCTCTGCATCGAATGCGACTCCTGCGTCGACATCTGTCCGACCGAATGCATCAATTTCACGATTGATGGTGAAGAGGTGGAATTGCGCAGCCGCCTCAAGGCGCCGGCAAAGAATCTTGACCAGGCCATTTATGTGGCCGGCAACCTGAAAACAGGGCGTGTCATGGTCAAGGACGAAGATGTCTGCCTGCATTGCGGCTTGTGTGCGGAACGCTGCCCCACCGGGGCGTGGGACATGCAAAAGGTACTGATCCAGATTGCCCATGCCGGGGCTGGAGGCGGCAAGTAATGAAAACCATCAACACCTGCAACGACTGCGTCATCAAGTTCGCCAATGTCAATGGTTCCGGCTCGGCATCGGCCAATGAACTGTTTGCCCGTTCGATCATGCGCATGGGCGTGCCGATCTCGCCACGCAATATCTTCCCGTCCAACATCCAGGGGCTCCCGACCTGGTACGAAATTCGCGTCTCTGCCGCCGGATGGCTGGGGCGCCGCGGCGGCTGCGACCTGATGGTAGCGATGAACCCGCAGACATGGGATCGCGATATTGCGGAGATCGAACCCGGCGGTTACCTGTTCTACGACTCGACCAAACCGTTGCCGGCGTCGAAATTCCGTGCCGACATCAATGTGCTGGCGATGCCGCTCACCGACATGTGCAACCGCGAGTACACCGACCCGCGCCAGCGCCAGTTGTTCAAGAACATTATGTACGTCGGCGCCTTGTCAGCCTTGCTTGACATCGAGATCGTCGAAGTGGAGAAGCTGATCAGTGAGCAGTATCGCGGCAAGGACAAGTTGATCGGCCCCAACCTGCACGCCTTGCAAATGGGCTATGACTATGCAAAGAAGCATCTACCCTGCCCGATCGGTATGACAATTAGACGAGACAACAAGGTAGGTGACAGGATTTTCATCGATGGCAACAGTGCGGCTGCGCTCGGTGCCGTATATGGCGGCGCGACGGTCGCGGCCTGGTATCCCATCACGCCCTCGACCTCGCTGGTCGAGGCCTTCATGAAGTACTGCGAAAAATATCGCAAGGACCCGGTCAGCGGGGCCACTCGCCAAGCCATTGTCCAGGCCGAAGACGAACTGGCCTCGATCGGCATGGTGATCGGTGCCGCATGGAATGGCGCCCGGGCCTTCACCGCCACGTCGGGCCCCGGCATCTCGCTGATGCAGGAATTTCTCGGCCTTGCCTACTTCGCCGAAATTCCGGCGGTGATCTTCGACGTGCAACGCGGCGGCCCTTCAACCGGCATGCCGACGCGCACGCAGCAATCGGACCTGATTTCCTGTGCCTATGCTTCTCATGGTGATACGCGCCATGTGCTGCTGCTGCCGGAAGATCCAAATGAGTGTTTTGAGTTCGGGGCGACGGCTTTCGATCTGGCCGAGCGCCTGCAGACGCCGGTGTTCGTGATGCTCGATCTCGACATCGGCATGAACGAGCGCTTGACCAGGCCCTTTGCCTGGGATGACTCGCGTGGCTACGACCGCGGAAAAGTCATGAGCCATGACGAGTTGGAGTCGGGCAAGGACTTCGGTCGCTACCTTGACGTTGACGGCGATGGTATTCCCTGGCGCACCTTGCCGGGTACCCATCCGTCAAAGGGTGCCTTCTTTACCCGGGGTACCACGCGCAATGCCTATGCAAAATACAGCGAGGCAGGCACAGACTATGTGTACAACATGGAGCGCCTGCGCCGAAAGTTTGATACGGCGAAGACGATCGTGCCCAAGGCAATATTGCGCAAGTCTTCGCAGCCGGCAAAACGCGGTGTCATTTATTACGGCTCCACCAGCCCGGCCATGGACGAGGCCGTCGTTGCGTTGGAGGCACAGGGTTTTCACCTAGATACCTTGCGGGTGCGGGCCTTCCCCTTCGGCAAGGAAGTGTTCGATTTCATCGCCGCCCATGACGAGGTCTTTGTCGTCGAACAGAATGAAAGTGCCCAATTGCGATCATTGCTGATCAACGAGGGCGACATCAATCCGGCGCAGCTGATACGGGTCCTGCACTACGACGGCACCCCGATTACCGCGCGGTTCATCACCGGCAAGATTGCCGAGGCACTTGATGAACGCAAGGTCAGCCCGATTCGAAAGAAGGTGACGCTATGAGCACTAAGCAGTGGCCCTGCGTTGCGGGGATGCGCACGACCGCCGAAGTTGACAACTGCGGCGTCGGAGGCCGAGCCCTCGATACTTGGAATTTCGGTACTTTTGCGGAGGCCGAGCTATGACCTATCTTCCCAAACCAAAACTTCATCGCCGCGATGCGCCGGTCAACAGCCTCGGTTATACGCGCGCCGATTACGAGGGTGCCGTTTCCACGCTTTGTGCCGGTTGCGGCCATGACTCGATCAGCGCGGCCATCGTCCAGGCCTGCTTCGATCTGGATATACAGCCGCACCGCGTCGCCAAGCTTTCGGGCATTGGCTGCTCATCTAAAACACCGGACTACTTTCTCGGCGCCTCGCACGGTTTCAACAGTGTCCACGGACGTATGCCGTCGGTGATGACGGGTGCCAACCTCGCCAATCGCGACCTGATCTATCTCGGCGTTTCCGGCGACGGCGATTCGGCGTCCATCGGCCTCGGTCAGTTTGCCCACGTCATGCGTCGTGGGGTCAACATGACCTACATCGTCGAGAACAATGGTGTCTACGGACTTACCAAGGGTCAGTTCTCTGCAACGGCCGACAAGGGCTCGCAGAGCAAGCGGGGTGTGGTCAACAGCGACAGTGCCATCGATCTGGTATCTCTGGCGCTGGAATTGGGTGCGACCTATGTGGGGCGCAGCTTTTCCGGCGACAAGGAACAGCTGGTACCGTTGATCAAGGGGGCCTTGCTGCATCGTGGCGCTGCGTTCATCGACGTGCTCAGCCCCTGTGTCACTTTCAACAATCACGCTGGTTCGACCAAGAGCTTTGACTATGTGCGCGAGCATAATGAAGCGGTCAATCGCATCGATGTGATCATGCCGCACCAGAGCATTACCACGGCGTATCCGCCCGGATCGCTGCGCGAAGTTGTCCAACATGACGGTTCGGTACTGCGCCTGCGCAAACTGGCGGAAGATTACGATCCGACCAATCACCTGAACGCCGTGACCCATTTGCAGCAAGGCCACGCCAAAGGCGAGTTGCTGACCGGCCTGCTCTACATTGATTCGAGCGCAGAGGATTTGCATGTCCATCTGAATACGGTCGATTCACCGCTCAATCGCCTTGCCGAGCGTGAGCTTTGTCCTGGCAACGCTACGCTGACAGCACTGAACGCTTCGCTGCGCTAGCACCGCCGCTTTCATGGCGCCGATTCTGCGAGAATGGGCGCCATGAACAGTGCATCATCGTTGCGGATCCTTGGCATCGACCCGGGTTTGAGGGTTACCGGGTTCGGCGTCATCGACAAGACCGGCAATCGCCTGAGCTATGTCACCAGTGGTTGCATAAAGACCAACGAAAAACTGACGTTGCCCGAGCGCATAGCGACAATCCTTGAAGGAATCACGGAAGTGATTGCCGAAAGTCAGCCACAGCAGTCCGCCGTCGAAAAAGTCTTTGTCAACGTCAATCCGCAGTCCACCTTGCTGCTCGGTCAGGCGCGCGGGGCGGCCATCAGTGCACTGGTCAACGCCGGTCTGCCCGTAGCCGAATACACGGCGCTGCAGGTCAAGCAGGCAGTGGTTGGCAAGGGCAAGGCGGCAAAAGAACAGGTGCAGCACATGGTCGTACGCCTCCTGGCGCTGTCTGGTACGCCGAGTGCGGATGCGTCGGATGCGCTGGCCTGCGCCATCTGCCATGCGCACGGCGGACAGGGACTCGGTGCCATTTCCACCACCGGCTTTCGCGTGCGAAACGGCAGGCTGGTTTGAGCAGGCAAACGGATATTCATCGCTGATGGCCAGCCTCTTTTACGCTTGGGAATTCGGTGCCAACTTTGGGCATATTGGCGCATTCCTGCCGCTTGGCCGCGCGTTGCGGGACGAGGGTCATGAGGTGCATTGGGTCGTGACACAAACCGGCCCCGCCGCCCGCTTGCTGGCGAAGGAAGGG
>CANJXH010000011.1 GCA_947478755.1 Betaproteobacteria bacterium
TACAACAGGAATCTCATGAGCACTCAGAATTTGCTGGAAGTTGAAGGGCTGCGCAAGGAAGTCGCGCATAGCAGCGAGAACGGCAGCTGTACGTTGACGATTCTGCACGACATTTCGTTGAATGTGCGGCGAGGAGAGACACTTGCCGTCGTGGGTGCTTCGGGTTCTGGCAAGACGACGCTTTTGGGGTTAATGGCCGGGCTTGACCTGCCCACCCGCGGCACGGTGCGCTGGCAGGGGCAGGACATCACTACGCTGGACGAGGATGCACGTGCAGCATTGCGCGGGAAATTGCTTGGCTTCGTATTTCAGTCGTTCCAGTTGCTGCCAACCCTGACGGCCATCGAGAATGTAATGCTGCCGCTGGAATTGCAGGGACGAAAGAGTGCCCGCTCAGACGCTTTGGCGGCACTGAACCGGGTTGGCCTTGGTCAGCGCACCGGGCACTATCCCAAGCACCTGTCCGGGGGCGAGCAACAGCGCGTCGCCCTGGCCCGCGCTTTTGTCGTCAATCCCGTGTTGCTGATGGCGGACGAACCGACCGGCAACCTTGACGCCGCCACTGGCGCCGACATCATCAAGCTCATGTTCGCAATGAACGCTGAACGCGGTACCACGTTGGTGCTGGTGACGCATGATGATGCGCTGGCCGCCCGTTGCGGGCGCATCGTCAGGATGAGTGGCGGACACCTTGCTGGCTAGGCGGCCCTCAGATTGACGCAGGTGCCAGTCAGGTTGGGTACGCCGGTCAGTTCGTCCAGTTCATCTGCCGCGACCAGCTGGTTACGATTGACGCCTTGTATCTCCGGAGCACTGCCGCCCTTCGGATCAAACAGGCGGGAGCCCCAGCCATGATCCATGCTGACGATGCCGGGTGGGACAGCTTCGGTGACGCGGGCGGTGACCTTGAGCGTGCTGACACGCGAACTGACCAGCACGTCCTGGCTATCGACGATGTTCCGGGCATTTGCGTCAGTCGGGTTTATTTCGACAATGTCGCCGCGACGGTCATTGCGTTTGACGGTTTCGACCAGCCATGAGTTCATCATCGAGATGTGACGTTGGCTTACCAGTTGCAGCGGGAAGTCCGTATTCGTCTGCGGCAGAGGTTCGGTCAGCCGCTGTTTCAGGATCTGGACGAACATGTCGGGTGCTGCCTGTATCTTTCCATCGGGTGTCTGCAACGCGGCACGGAAGTGGCCGTAGGATTTCTCGGCATAGAAATAGCCGGAAGGCTTGTTGACAAGATCCTTCCATTTCAGGCAGCTCGCAGTCTTGACCAGCAGTGCCCAGATCCAGCGCGGGTTGAAGGCAAGGCGCGGATTGCCGGTCACCCTGGCGACCCAGCGGCTGGCGCGAATCACCGGGTTGATTCCCTTGATGCCCATGAAGGGGATGCCCATTTCCACCGAGAGATCGCGGAAGAACTCCCACTCGTGATGAATACCTTCCCGCGGCGTGATCGCGGCCTGGGCCAGTTGCGCAAATGGCCGCTCGAACAGGCTGCCGAGAATGGTGAAAAAGTCGTCGCGTTCCAGGAAATGCGTGCCCGGGATCAGCCAGTGCGCATGTTGCAGGCTTTCGCGCTGGAAGAAGTCGATGCCGATCAGCAGGTCGAGTTTTTGCAATGCGGCTGCCATGCGTGCGCCATCGGCACCGCAGGCAACCGGATTGCCGGCGTTGATGATCAGGGCCTTGACCTGGCCCTCTCCCGGCGTATTGATTTCGTCCGGCAAGGTCGCAATCGGAAAGCCGCCATAGATCATCTTGTAGCCACCGATGCGGCTGCGCAGGCTGGAGGCTGGCGCCATCTTGTTCAGCAGTTGCATGGTGTTCTTGAAAATGCCGGGATTGTAGAAACGCCCGCCCTTGCGGTCGGTGCGACCGCAGATCAGGTTCAGCACGTGGCTCAGCCATTCGCCCAGGGTGCCGTTGCGGTTCATTGATACACCGGTATTGGCGACGCAGACCCCGGTTTCGGCCTGCGAGAAGCGACGCGCAATGTCCTCGATCTGCGCCACGGCAATGTTGCAGCGATCGGAAAGGTACTGTAGCGAAGCCTCACTGGCGATGGCCTTGATCGTATCGACGCCACTGGCATCGGCACAGTCCTGCTTGTTTTCCCAGCCGCGCTCGAAAATCACCTTGATCAGGCCGAGCAGGAAGGCCCAGTCTTCGCCGGGACGAATCTTCACATGTGTTTTTGCCTTGCGCGTCGAAGGCGTTTCGCGCGGGTCGACCATGATCAGGTCGGCGCCTTTCTCCTGCGCAGCGAGTATGCGGTTCCAGCCCTCGGGTACCTGATACATCCAGCCCACATAGCTCACCGCCGGGTTCATGCCAATCAGCAGCATGCACTTGGCGTGATCGACGTCGGGGTTCAGCAGTGCCATTTCACTGCCATAAATCTGTTCGGCGACCAGGTTGAAACTGTTCTGGTCGACCGAACCGACCGTGTAATTACTGGTGCTGCCCAAGGCTGCCGTGAAGCCGGCCTGGAATGCAGCCCCCTGTGTGCTCGACTGGCCGGGGTTACCGATATAGGTGGCTATGGCATTCGCGCCATGCTTCTTGCGAATGTCGTTGAGCTGGGCGGCAATTTCCCTGATTGCCTGTTCATAACTGACCTCGACATATTTGTCCCCGACGCGCTTCATCGGGCTGGTCAGCCGTTTCGGATGGTCGCGCAACGCGTTGGCCGAGCCGCCCTTGAGGCAGAAGTCGCGCCAGTCGTTGGGGTTTTCCTTGTCGGGGAGGATGCGGATGATCTTCTTGCCGTCGGTCACCACGTCCAGCCCGCAAAAGCAGAGGCAGATCCGGCATGTGGTCTTGACGGTCTTGAGTCCGGTGGTGGATTGCTCTGCGTCGATGCGTTCCGGTGCATTCATTGTTGTTTCCTCCTGAACGCCGAGTTTATTCCATCTGCAGGGTCGCCTCGGCATGGCGATATTGAATGCTGGTTTGATCAATGACAGTCAGACTGACTTTTGTACCCAGGACCGTACCTCGGCTTCCACCTGTTGGCGTTGCTGGCCTGACACGGGAGGAATGCCCAGTGCATCCATGATCCAAAGGCCATCAGCGAGTGCCATGGCCGCCAGCGCAGCGGCCGGGTTCTCGACGGAGGATTGGATGGCAGCTGCGCGCTTGCGGAAAAATGCGCGAATCGGTTCGAGCAGTTCGGGCTGGTGGGCAGCTATCGCCAGCACCACAACGCCGCTGCGAAACCGCACGCCGCCGCCGGAAAAGCCGTGGGCAACGTAGGCATCGAAGGCTTCCTGCGAGGTGCTGTCAGGTGTTACGCCAGTCGGCAGATCCTGCTCGAAGGACTGCAGCAGCCAATCCACCATGGTCGCAAGTAAGGCCTCCTTCGACTTGAAGTGATGAAAAAAGCCGCCCTTGCTCACGCCGGCTCGCGTGATGACCGCATCGACCGTGAGCTGGCTTGAACTGCCATTTTCAATAATCTCGAATGCTGCTTCGAGGATTGCGTTTTTGATGGATTTTCGCGGCATTGGTCGACTAAGATTCGATGATCTGGCTTTCCGTGACGATATCACGCACCGAGCCAGGTACGGCTGACAGTCCACAGTTTACGCACGGGCGTGAGAGAGTGCCCGCGATCAAGCACCCGAAAGCCATCACGCTCAATTTCGTCCAGCAGTCTGATCTGCATGGTTGCGAAAGCCAGCAGGAAACGTTGCGATTTACTGTCGGCTGCGTCCAGCAGCGAGAGTGCATTTTGGAACAGGCTTCGAGCACGCTGTGACTGGAAATCCAGCAGCAATCTCGTCTTGTCATCATGCCGGGCATTGAAGAGGTCGTCTTCAGATACCCCGAATCTTTGCAGTTCATCGAGTGGCAGATAGATGCGCCCTTGTCTTGCATCAAGGCCTGCATCCCGAATGATGTCGATCAACTGCATTGCTAGCCCGATTTCGTGTGCAAACCTTGCGGTTCCCCGCCCTTCGTAACCGAGCACACCGGAACTGCTGCTGCTGATGGTGCTCGAAACGCGATAGCAGTAAAGCTGCAGCGCCTTGAAGTCCTCGTAGCGCCCCCGGTCGAGGTCCATTTCGTAGCCATCGATGACTTCCTGCAGTTGCTCCTGCGCCATTGGAAAGTTTAGCAATGCAGTCGAAAGCGACTTGGTTACCGGATGATCAGGGTGTCCTTCATAGAGTGCGCCGACTTGCATGCGCCACCAGGCCAGCTTGGCTCGTGCCGGCTCGATATCAAGGCAATTGCGCACGACATCGTATATCTCCCGCCGGAAGGCATGTAGCGCGATCAGGGCCTGCTGTCGCGGCGCATCGAGGAACAAGGTGGCGTAGTAAAGGCTTGAGCCGGGCGCTGCAGCTTTTTGCACGCAATAATCGTTGTCGTTCATTGACCGAATGCTAATCGACGGCTTCAATCTTTCCTAGTCTGAATTACACTCGTGCCATCAGCCCGGCTTTCCAATCCGGGGAAAAAAACAGAACCGAGGAGGTTGTCAAGCATGAGTGCTGCAGCAAAGTTGCCGGTTGAACCCAGGGTACTGTTCGAGGATAAATCGCTGGCCCATGTGATGTGCGGCCATTGCCCCGCCACCGTGCATCCGCAGGTTGCCGAGCGCAGCAACGTTTTCAAGCGGCGAATTTATGAGTTCGGGCCGAACACCTATGCAGCGATTGAATATGTCGGCTGCTCTGTCATGGTGGTTGGTCCCGAAGGTGCCGTCGTGGTTGGCGCCGTGGATCAGATCGACAGTGGCACGCTGGTAGCAGGGCACTTCGAAAAGCTGCGCAAGGGCACGCCCATTGCCGCAGTCGTCTACAACGACAGTCTGGCCGACAACTACGGCGGTGTCGAAGCCTTTGTCTCAGAGAGTGAGGTCAAGTCGGGCGCGGTATCGATCATCGCCCATGAGTCATTTGAGCGAATGCTGAAAAACATCGGCGACGTTGGCAATATCCATACGTGGCGCGCTGCGTATCAGGCGGGGGCTTTTTTGGAAAAGGGCCCGGAGGGCCTCGTGCATACCGGTGCCATCGCATTCAAACCAGGCAAGGTGTCTTATATCGCGCCCAACGTGCTGGTCGGAAAATCATGGAAAGGCGCGCCCGGCGGTGTGCGGACAGAGATTTATCACTTCCCCGCCGAAAGCGATGACGGCATCGTGACCTGGTTCCCTGACCAGAAGACGCTGGTGATCGGGCATGTGCTGTTTGGCGATCTGCTGCCGCAGGTTTATGCCCAGCGTGGCATCGTCAGAAAGCCGAAGCGCTGGTACAAGGGTATCGAAGACCTGATTGATTTTGTGAACAACATTGACGTCGAGTACATGGTGCCCATGCACTTCTTTGAGCCCATCGTCGGTCGCGAACGTATCATGGAAGTACTGAACATCAACCGCGATACCTTGCAGTTCATCGCTGATCAGGGTGCGCGCTACATCAACAAGGGTTATCGCCCCGACGATCTGGCAGTAACCGTCAGCCTGCCGCCACACCTCGCCACGCATCGCGACCTGCAGGAACATTACGGGCGACTACAGCAGCACATGCGCCAGCAGTATCACGATCACCTGGGCTGGTTTCAGGGGGATCCCACGTTTCTGGATGCGCTGCCCGCAGCGACGCGGGCTCAGAATTATGTTGAGGCCTTGGGCGGCCGAAACGGGATCCTTGAAAAGGTCGACGCGGCCATTGAGCAAAAGCAGGACCTCTGGGCAGCAGAACTGCTTGGCTGGCTGATTCAGGTCAACCCCGAAGACGACGAGGCACGCCGGCTCAAGGCAGGCGCATTTCGACGGCTTGGCTTTGCCGCACCCAATGCCACCTACCGCAACTGGTTCCTCACCTCGGCGCTGGAGATGGAAGGGCGATTACCTCAGCTGAAGCTGGACAAATCGGCAATGATTCCCGAACAGATACTAAAGGGCCTGGGCGTGCTCGATCTGCTGGAGACGCTTAAGCCGCGCCTGATGTCGGAGCAGACTTTCGATCTGGATTGCCGTATCAACATCCACTGTGGTGACGACGTGGTTTCGGCCCATCTGCGGCGCGGCGTGCTTGAGTCGCGCCCCTGGGCGCTCGATGAAAGTGATCTGACGTTGCGCGCAAGTATTGCTACGTTGCGTGAGGTGATTGAGAACCAGAAGACGGTGGCCGCAGCACTTGCCGCCGGCGAAGTGACGGTCGAGCAAGGAGACGCGAGCCTGCTGCAGCGGCTTGCAGGGATGTTTGAACCTTCGGCGGGGGGCAACTATCCGGTTTCCGTCCCCACCGTGCTGTAAATCCAAAGAGGAAATCATGGCGGAATCATTCCAGATCAGGGCAACGGTTCAAGAATTGATGGCTTCGGCAAGGGAGTCGTCAGGAGTCGACATTGTCGATTCTGCTATCGAAGAGCCCTTGCATCGATACCTCCAGTCGCTGAACTCAGAAGCGCAGTTGAGCAAGACTGGTGCAGAAGCAATGGAGAAGAACCTCCTGCGCTTGCTGGAGAATCGATTGCGCATGCAGCGCGACATCAACCGTCATCCAGAGATCAACGAGCAGAAGATCATTCGCCCCTTGTTCCTTACAGGTGCTGGTCGTACCGGTTCGACCAAACTGCACAAAATGCTCGTCGCAAGCGGCGACTTCATTCACCTGCCGTTCTGGCAGGGCTACAGCCTGTCTTCACGTAGCGGCGTCCGCGGTGAAGATACTGCCTCGCGCATTGCGGATGCCGAGGCCTTTGCCTGCTGGTTCGATGCGCAAACTCCGGTCGCCAAGCTCATTCATTCCTACGAGGCATTCGAGCCCGAAGAAGAGACGCTGTTGCTTGAGCATGTCCTCTGTGGCATGTTCTTGATGGCATTTGTCTTTGTGCCGGGTTACGTGGGGTGGTCGGTGCAGCATTTCCGCGAGCAGATGGAATTCGTCAAACAATGCCTGAAGTATTTGCAGTGGCAGTTTCACGACGGCGATACAAGGCCATGGGTGTTGAAGTGCCCAATCCACTTTGGCAACGAAGCCTTGCTGGCGGAGGTGTTTCCCGATGCCGTATTCGTGGCTACCCATCGCAATCCGCTCAACACTTTGTCGTCCCAGGCCAGCCTGCTTGAGCACTATCACAAGGCCTACAGCGATGCGGACCGTAATCAGATCTACGGGCAGATGATGCTGGAAGGGCAGGGCATGGCGACAGATGGTTTTCTTGCCAGTCGTGATCGCCATGCGGAATTGCCGTCGCTTGATATCGGCTACCCCGAACTGAAGAAGGATGCCGGAAAGGTTATCGAAAAAATTTATTCCCATGCAGGGATGACACTATCTGCTACCTCACGGCAGGCGATGCGCGAATGGGAAAGCGCGAACGCACAGCACAAGCTGGGTGAACACAAACACTCGCTGGAGCACTTTTCATTGACACCAAAAATGGTGAATGAGCGGTTCAAAGCCTACATGGAGCGTTTTGGCGCACTGTTGTGACAACGTCAATGTCGCTTGGCTTGGGCGCTCAAAGTCTTTTGCAGATGGTTCCACGCCCCTTGATCGGTTAAAATCAGCGGCTTGCGAGGGTGGCGGAATTGGTAGACGCACTGGTTTTAGGTACCAGCGCCGAAAGGCGTAAGAGTTCGAGTCTCTTCCTTCGCACCAGAACCCAAGCAAAACAAAAACTTACGAATTCAATTCAGCCATTCTCAGGATATTTTCATGACTCAAGAACAAGTAGCCGCATCCAACCCACTGGAGCGTCGTATCGACGTCGTTGTCGCCTTGGCCGATGTGGAAAAGGAAGTCGACAAGCGCCTCAAGCAGATGTCGAAGACTGTCAAAATGGCCGGTTTTCGTCCCGGCAAGGTACCGTTCAAGATGGTTGCCCAGAGCTACGGCGATCAGGCACGTTCTGATGCCATCGGTGCCGCCCTTGATCGGGCATTCGGTGAGAAAGTACGTGAGCAGAAGCTCCGGGTTGCCGGTTATCCGCGTGTTGAGGCCAAGGAAGCTGCGAACGACAGTCAGCTGGAGTTTTCTGCCGTGTTCGAGGTTTATCCCGAGGTGGTTCTGGGCGACCTGTCGACCAGGGAAATCGAAAAGCCCACGCTGAACGTCAGTGACGCAGAGGTAGACAAGACTATTGAAGCACTGCGTAAGCAGCGCGTGACATACGCGGTTGCCGATCGGGCTGCACAGAAGGATGACAAAGTCGTCATTGATTTTCTTGGTCGCATCGATGGCGTCGAGTTTGATGGTGGCAAGGCCGACGACTTTGACATGATGCTTGGCGCCGGCCGCATGCTGCCGGATTTCGAGAAGGGCGTCGAAGGCATCAAGGCCGGCGAAAAGCGCACCATCGATGTTGCTTTCCCTGACGGGTATAACGCCAAGGATCTGGCAGGGAAAACTGCCCAGTTCGACATCACCTGCAAGAGCGTACAAGCACCGCAGCTTCCGCCGCTTGATGAGGCGTTTGCAAAACAGCTGGGTGTCGCCGATGGCGATGTTGCCAAAATGCGTGAAGAGGTGCGCACCAATCTCGAACGCGAGGTGAAAAAACGCCTGCAGCAGAAGATCAAGGCCGCGGTGATGGAAGCCATTCTGTCGGTAACGCCGGTTGACGTGCCGAAATCATTGATTGAGGCCGAATCGAAGCAAATGGCTGAACAAATGGTGCGCGACATGGAGTCACGCGGAATGTCGGCCAAGGGCATGCCGCCGCTGGATCCTTCCTTGTTTGCCGATTCGGCAACGCGCCGTGTGAAGCTCGGCCTGATTCTGGCCGAAGTCGTGAAGTCAAAGGAACTTCACGCCAAACCGGAGCATGTCAAGGCTGTTGTCGAAGAGTTTGCCTCGACTTTCGAGGACCCCCGGGAAGTAGTGCGCTGGTATTACTCGCAACCCGAACGCCTGGCCGAAGCGGAAGCACTTGCGGTAGAGAACAACGTCGTTGAATGGGTACTGACAAATGCGCAGATCAAGGAAATACCGGCGGTTTTTGACGAGTTGATGGGCAATGCGGCATGATGTTGCCGGATAGACTGAAACTCGTTTGCCAAATCTGACAGGAAATCAACATGAACCAACCCTACAACCAGCGTAACGACCACATGGGCGATTGGGATCCCCAAGCATTGGGTCTGGTGCCGATGGTGGTCGAGACCAGTGGTCGGGGGGAGCGAGCCTACGATATCTACTCCCGTCTGCTCAAGGAGCGAGTCGTGTTCCTGGTTGGGCCCGTGAATGATGCGACAGCGAATGTCATCGTGGCGCAGTTGCTGTTTCTGGAGTCTGAAAATCCTGACAAGGACATTTCGCTCTACATCAACTCGCCGGGCGGTTCGGTGACGGCAGGTCTGGCTATTTACGACACCATGCAGTTCATCAAGGCCGATGTGTCGACGCTCTGCGTCGGACAGGCTGCCTCAATGGGGGCATTCTTGCTGGCCGCCGGTGCCAAGGGCAAGCGTTTCGCCTTACCCAATTCCCGCGTGATGATTCATCAGCCGCTGGGTGGTTTTCAGGGGCAGGCCTCGGATATTGCGATTCACGCCAAGGAAATTCTTTACATCAAGCAACGGTTGAATGAAATGCTTGCCAAACATACTGGTCAGCCAATCGAGACCATTGAACGCGATACCGACCGTGACAATTTCCTGTCGGCGGATGCCGCTGCAGAATATGGTTTGGTGGACAAGGTTTTGAACAGTCGCGCCGAAGTAGCCTGAGGATTGCGGAGAGCAACATGATCGACAAAAAAGCGGGTAGTGAAAAACTGCTGTACTGCTCTTTCTGCGGCAAAAGTCAGCATGAAGTCAAAAAACTGATCGCGGGTCCTTCTGTGTTCATCTGCGACGAATGCATTGAGCTGTGCAACGACATCATTCGCGATGAAATCAATGCGGACGCCGGCGGCAAGGCCTCGGGCGATTTGCCGACGCCGACCGAGATCAACGCGATCCTTGATCAATATGTGATTGGCCAGTCGCACGCCAAGCGTATCCTCTCCGTCGCGGTATATAACCATTACAAGCGCCTGCGCCACCAGCAAAAGGGCAATGCCGATATCGAACTGACCAAGAGCAACATCCTGCTTGTTGGCCCTACCGGTTCAGGCAAGACCTTGCTGGCGCAGACCCTCGCCCGCCTGTTGAACGTGCCCTTTGTAATGGCGGACGCGACGACACTGACCGAAGCCGGGTATGTCGGCGAGGACGTCGAGAACATCATCCAGAAGCTGCTGCAAAAGTGCGACTACGATATCGAAAAGGCACAGCAGGGCATCGTATACATTGACGAAATCGACAAGATTTCGCGCAAGTCCGACAACCCGTCGATTACACGTGACGTGTCTGGCGAGGGCGTGCAGCAGGCACTGCTCAAGCTGATCGAGGGCACTACGGCATCGGTTCCGCCGCAGGGTGGCCGCAAGCACCCCAACCAGGATTTTGTTCAGGTAGATACCACCAATATCCTGTTTGTCTGCGGTGGCGCGTTTGATGGCCTCGACAAGGTGATTCGCAATCGCTCGGAAAAATCCGGTATCGGGTTCTCGGCCCAGGTCCAGAGCAAGGACAACAAGGACGTTAGCGAAGTCCTCAAGGGGGCCGAACCGGAAGACCTCATCAAGTTTGGCCTGATCCCCGAGTTCGTCGGCCGTTTGCCAGTGATTGCAACCCTGCAGGAACTGGACGAAGCGGCGCTGGTGGAAATTCTCATTGAACCCAAGAATGCGCTGGTGAAGCAATACCAGAAGCTGTTCTCGATGGAAGGCGTCGAGCTCGAAATTCGTCCCGGTGCTCTGCAGGCCGTGGCTCGCCGAGCCTTGAAGCGCAAGACGGGCGCCCGCGGCTTGCGTTCCATATTGGAAAATGCGCTGCTTGACACCATGTACGAACTGCCGACCCAAGAAAATGTCAGCAAGGTCGTCATTGATGAAAATACCATCGACAGTGCCGCCAAGCCGATATTGATCTACTCTGATGCTCCCAAGGCAGCCAAGGCGGCATCCAGCGCAAATTAGGACGAAATAGCCTTACGGCTCGCGGGGTTGAATAAACCTTGCCAGCCCCCAAGTACGACAGACATTCACATAAAAGGAATTTGCCATGTCCGGCGAACTTGATCTTCCCCAGGAAAAACTGCAATTGCCGCTGTTGCCACTGCGCGACGTAGTGGTATTCCCGCACATGGTCATTCCGTTGTTCGTCGGCCGCCCCAAGTCGATCAAGGCGCTGGAAATGGCCATGGAGTCAGGCAAGAGCATTCTGTTGGTGGCACAGAAGTCCGCTGCCAAGGATGAACCGGATACCAGCGACCTTTATCAGATCGGCTGTGTCTCCAATATTCTGCAAATGCTGAAGCTGCCGGATGGCACCGTCAAGGTTTTGGTCGAGGGTGCGCAACGTGCCAAGGTCGACGAAGTGTTTGATCAGGGTGCTGTTTTTGTTGCCGATGTAACCCCTGTACAGACCGATGAGGTTGGTGGCCACGAAGTGGAGGCCATGCGTCGCGCCATCCTTGCCCAGTTCGACCAGTATGTGAAACTGAACAAGAAGATTCCGCCCGAGATACTGACGTCCCTCGCAGGGATCGAGGAATCTGGCCGACTTGCGGACACCATTGCCGCCCATCTCCCACTGAAGCTTGAACTCAAACAGGAGGTTCTTGAGCTGTTCGAGGTGGCCGACCGTTTGGAGAAGTTGCTGGCGCAGTTGGAGAACGAGCTCGATATCCAACAGGTGGAAAAACGCATTCGTGGCCGCGTCAAACGTCAGATGGAAAAAAGCCAGCGCGAGTATTACCTGAACGAACAGGTCAAGGCCATTCAGAAGGAGCTCGGCGAAGGTGAGGGCGGTGCCGATCTGGAAGAGATGGAGAAGAAGATCAAGGCTTCCGGCATGAGCAAGGAAGCCATGGCCAAGGCCGAGTCCGAACTGAAAAAGCTGAAGATGATGTCGCCCATGTCGGCGGAAGCGACTGTGGTGCGCAACTACATCGAGACATTGCTTGGCCTGCCCTGGAAAAAGAAATCCCGCATCTCCAAGGACATCGCGGGTGCCGAGAAGGTACTCGACAAGGATCACTACGGCCTTGAAAAAGTCAAGGAGCGTATCGTCGAATATCTTGCCGTGCAGCAGCGCGTCGACAAATTGAAGGCGCCGATCCTCTGCCTTGTTGGCCCTCCTGGTGTGGGCAAGACCTCGCTTGGCCAGTCGATTGCCAAAGCGACCAATCGCAAGTTCATCCGCATGGCGCTCGGTGGGGTGCGCGACGAGGCCGAGATTCGCGGTCATCGCCGGACCTATATCGGTTCCATGCCCGGCAAGATTTTGCAGAGCATGACCAAGGTCGGCGTGAAGAATCCGCTGTTTTTGCTCGACGAAGTCGACAAGATGGGGCAGGATTTTCGTGGCGATCCATCATCAGCCTTGCTGGAAGTGCTCGACCCCGAGCAGAACCACACATTCCAGGATCACTATATTGAGGTCGACTTCGATCTGTCGGACGTGATGTTTGTGGCGACTGCCAATACGCTGAACATTCCCTCGCCGCTGCTTGATCGGATGGAAGTGATCCGTCTTTCCGGATATACCGAAGACGAAAAGGTCAATATTGCCGTCCGCTACCTGCTGCCCAAGCAGATCAAGACCAATGGCCTCAAGAAGGACGAACTGAATATCACCGAAGACGCGATTCGCGACATCGTCCGTTATTACACACGCGAAGCTGGCGTACGTGCGCTTGAACGTGACCTGTCCAAGATTTGCCGCAAGGTAGTGAAGTCTCTGGTCGTAAAGCCGCGCAAGAACAAGGTGACAGTGAACGCCAGGAATCTCGACAAGTTTCTCGGTGTGCGTCGTTACAGCTACGGCATGGCGGAAAAGGAAAATCAGGTTGGTCAGGTGACTGGCCTGGCATGGACCGAAGTGGGCGGTGAGTTGCTGACCATTGAGGCGGTTGCATTGCCCGGCAAGGGCAATACCATGACGACCGGTAAGCTTGGCGATGTCATGCAGGAGTCGATCAAGGCGGCCTTGTCGGTGGTGCGCAAGCGCTCCAAAATGCTGGGCATCAAGGAAGATTTTTATCAGAACAGCGATATCCACATCCACTTCCCGGAAGGCGCCACGCCGAAAGATGGCCCGTCTGCCGGTATCGGCATCTGCACCGCGCTGACGTCGGTCCTGACGGGCATCCCGGTCCGGGCTGATGTGGCGATGACGGGCGAGACCACCCTGCGCGGTGAAGTCTTGCCGATTGGGGGCCTGAAGGAAAAACTGCTTGCCGCAGTTCGCGGTGGCATTCGTCTGGCGCTGATTCCGGAAGAGAACGTCAAGGATCTGGCCGAGATTCCCGATACGATCAAGAACAAGATCGAAATAGTGCCGGTAAAGTGGATCGACAAGGTGCTGGAGCTTGCTTTGGAAAGGGTGCCGACGCCATTGCCTGAATCGCTGCCCGCAGAACCCATTGCCGTATCGGCCGCTGCGCCGGTTGAGCCCAGCGGTACGGGTTTTCACTAGCCGACATTGCGCTGGCTCCGGAAGTACAAACACCGCCTCAGGGCGGTGTTTGCTTTTGTGATTAGGCATAATGCGGCCTGTTGCCACGATTCCTTTACCACGCAAAATGGATAATCTTTCATCATTGAAAATAGATCGCAGTGCCTCCACCTCAAAGCGCAGTAAGAGTCGGCGCTGGTTGTATCTGGGGGCTGTGGTCATCGTCGTGCTGATTGCGGCAGGATGGATGCGCCACTCAGGCGAAGTAGTGGTTGAAACGACAGGCATTACCGCTGCCTACCCCTATCAGGGCGTGACCATGCTCAATGCGACGGGCTATGTCGTCGCACAGCGAAAAGCAGCCATTGCCACCAAGGCAACCGGCCGCCTTGAATGGCTGGGCGTTCAGGAAGGCAGCATTGTCAAGGCTGGTGAAGTCATCGCCCGGCTTGAGAGCTCGGATGTTTCGGCTACCGCCGAACAGGCTGCAGCAAGCGTATTGTCGGCGAAGGCAGAACTGGACGACGCGCGGGTCGACCTCGAACGTGCCAAGGATCTGGCGGCACGGAAGTTCGTTGCCAAGTCGGTACTTGATCAAGCGCAGGCGCGATTCAACAAGGCGCAGGCTGCTGTGGCAGTAGCGGCGGCCAATCGCAAGGGTACGGAAGTGGCCGTCGATCAAACGCGCATTCGTGCACCGTTTGATGGCGTGGTGTTGACCAAGGCGGCCAATGTCGGCGATATCGTCACGCCGTTCTCGTCGGCCATCGACAGCAAGGGTGCCGTGGTCACGATGGCCGATATGTCGACGCTGGAAGTCGAGGCCGACGTGTCCGAATCGAACCTGTCCAAGATCACGGTCGGGCAACCGTGCGAAATCGCATTGGATGCCTTCCCGGATTTGCGTTTGCGCGGTGAAGTCAGCCGTCTGGTCCCCACTGTCGATCGCGCCAAAGCCAGTGTGCTGACCAAGATTCGTTTCGTCGACCGAGATCCCCGCGTGTTACCGGAGATGAGTGCCAAGGTGGCCTTTCTCTCGCAGGCACTGGCAGATGACAAACGCCATGCGCTTGCCGTCGTGCAAGGGGATGCAATCGTCCAGCGTGATGGCAAGACCGTTGTTTTTGTCGTGAGAGATGGCATCGCACGCATAGTTGTTGTCACGGCAGGCCAAAAAATCAATGATGACGTTGAGTTGGCTGGCGTTACCGTAGGAAAACCAGATGGTGTCAAACCGGGGGCTGGTCTGATGACAGGCGAACGCGTCATATTAAAACCGTCCGATCAGATTGCCGACGGCAAGCGTGTAGCGCTGGCGCAGAAATAAACGTCATGGAAGCCAGCAGCCTTGCGGATCGCAAGCAAACCGCATTGATTCAATTGCGCAACGTCACCAAATCATATCGACGTGGCGCGCAGAATGTTCCGGTGTTGGCCGGCATCAGCTTCGACATAAAGGACGGGGAATTCCTTGCCTTGATGGGCCCTTCCGGTTCCGGCAAAAGCACGCTGCTCAATCTCATTGCCGGCATCGATCATGTTGATGGTGGTGAATTGATCATCGGTGGCGTTGATATCGGCCAGCTCGGCGAGGCGGAGCTTGCTGAATGGCGCGCGCACCATGTTGGCTTCATTTTTCAGTTCTACAACCTGATGCCGGTACTCACGGCTGTAGAGAACGTCGAGTTGCCGCTGCTGTTGACGTCCCTGTCACGCCGCGAGCGACGTCAGCGGGCCGAGACAGCACTTGCTTTGGTCGGTTTGAGTGACCGAATGGATCACACGCCAAACGAACTTTCGGGCGGGCAGCAACAGCGCGTGGCTATTGCCCGTGCATTGATCAGTGACCCGTCCCTGATCGTTGCCGATGAGCCGACGGGAGACTTGGATCGCGAGTCTGCCGAAGACATTCTGCGACTGCTGCAGCGGCTCAATCGGGAGCTCGGCAAGACCATCATCATGGTGACGCACGATGCCCGCGCAGCCGACCACGCCCAGGCGGTGATGCATCTGGAAAAAGGTGAACTGTCGGCGCGTGTGGAAAATCCATGATACTGGCACTGGTTGCGCGCAATTCATGGCGCCACAAATTACGTAGCGGTCTCACCATACTCGGCATGGTGGTCGCAATTCTCGCCTTTGGCCTGCTGCAAACGGTGGTTTCTGCCTGGTATGCGGGTGCCGATGCAGCCTCGGATACGCGGTTGATCACGCGCAACGCCATATCGCTTGTGTTCCCGATGCCAATTTCGTACGAACAGAAAATTCGGGGCATAGAAGGCGTACGCCAGGTCGCAGTCGCCAACTGGTTTGGTGCCATCTACAAAGAGCCCAAGAATTTCTGTCCGCAGTTTGCCATGTCAGAAAACTATCTTGATCTCTACCCCGAGTTCCTGATCGACGAGGCGGGGCGCGACGCCTTCAAGCATGACCGGAAAGGATGCATCATCGGTCGCAAGCTGGCGAACCAATATGGATTCAATATTGGTGACACCATCACCCTGAAGGGCACCATTTTTCCGGGGGAATGGAACTTCAACGTTGCTGCGATCTACGAAGGCAAGAAGAAAAATACCGACACCTCGCAGTTCTTCTTCCACTGGAGCTATCTCAACGAAACAGTAAAGGTTCGCTACCCCCGTCGTGCCGATCAGGTAGGCGTCTTTGTTGCCGAAACAGTTGATGCGGATCGCATGGCGTCCATTGCACTCGCCATCGACAACCAGTTCAAGAACTCGGCTGCCGAAACCTTGAGCGAGACAGAAAAGGCGTTCCAGCTCGGCTTTGTGTCAATGACGGGCACCATTGTCGTCGCCATCAAGCTGGTGTCCTATGTCGTGATCTTCATCATAATGGCTGTCATGGCCAACACCATGGCCATGACAGCGCGCGAACGCACTGCCGAGTATGCAACGCTGAAGGCGCTTGGCTTCAGTCCGATTTTTGTCTCTGCCCTGATCTTCGGCGAATCGCTGATGCTGGCACTGTTCGGCGGGGTGCTTGGAATCGCCGGGAGTTTTCCGGTTGCCGCAGCATTCGGCAGAAAAATGGGCACCATGTTTCCGGTATTCAATATTTCTGCCGAGACCGTGACCTTGCAAATACTCTGTGCCTTGACGGTGGGTGTGCTGGCAGCAATCGTACCGGCCAGACGTGCAGCAACGGTGCGCATCGTCGAGGGCCTGAGAGCCGTAGCCTGACCCTATGCAACTGCTCCTTTCCTACAGTTTGCGCAATTTATGGGCGCGACGCATGACAACCGTTCTGACCGCGGGTGGCATGGCCTTGGTGGTTTTTGTCTTTGCCGCGGTACTGATGCTTGATGCAGGCCTGAAGAAAGCGATTGTCAGTACGGGGTCGGAAGACAATGTGGTTGTACTGCGCAAGGGCTCCGAGACGGAAGTGCAAAGTGGTGTCGAGCGCCCGGCGGCGGCCACCATCGAGAGCATGCCTCAGGTAGAAACAGGTGTCGGCGGTTTGCCGCTGGCATCGAAAGAGATGGTGGTGCTCATTTCGATGAACTCCCGGGCGGAAAATGCGCCATCGAATGTAACTGTGCGCGGCGTTGGTACTTTTGCGATGACATTGCGGCCTCAAGTTCACCTGATCAATGGGCGCATGTTTCGCCCCGGAAGCCGTGAAATCATCATTGGCAAGAGCATTGCAAAAAAATTCAAGGGGGCATCACTCGGTGACCGCATCCGGTTCGGCGGATTGGACTGGCCTGTTGTCGGCATTTTCGACGCTGACGGCAGCGGGTTCGAGTCGGAGATATGGGGCGATGTCGATCAATTGATGCCGATTTTCCGGCGCCCAGTGTATTCGTCGGTGCTGTTGCGGCTGAAGAATGGCGACACATTCCCCAGCTTGAAGACGACACTGGAGAGCGACCCGCGGTTTACCCTTGAGGCCAAACGCGAACGTCAGTACTACACCGATCAGTCGGAAGCCATGTCGAACTTCATCAACATCCTGGGCATCACGCTGACCGTCATTTTTTCCATTGGTGCCATCATCGGCGCAATGATCACGATGTATGCGGCGGTGGCCAGTCGTACCGGTGAGATAGGAACATTGCGCGCCCTGGGGTTTCGTCGCACCGCCGTGCTTGGTGCTTTTCTCGCGGAATCGCTTTTCCTGTCCTTGATCGGCGGTGCCACAGGGCTGTTCCTCGCGTCATTCATGCAGTTGGTCACGGTGTCGACGATGAACTTTCAGTCCTTTGCCGAACTGGCTTTCAGTTTTGACCTCACGGCGCCCATCACCGTCAAGGTCTTGCTGTTCTCTCTGTTGATGGGGTTTCTCGGCGGATTCCTGCCGGCCTTCAGGGCTGCGAAGTTGAACATCGTTTCAGCGCTGCGATCGGCTTGATCAGTGATCGCTGGTCGCTTGCCGCTGCCGGGAGCAGCCTGCAGGCTCAGGGCTACCGGAAGACCGGATGAAAACATGTTGCACTTCCCGCGAGATGCCATTGATGCAGTGAGACCAAAGCGTAGGCCAAGTCGCGCATCAACTGGTCAGAATGCGCACATTCACTGTTTTTCCCTTGAGTTTTCCGGCTGAGAGCTTGCGTACGGCTTCGCGTGCAATGTCACGGTCGACGGCAACATAGGTGGATTGGTCGGTGACGGTAATCTTGCCCACCTGCTCACGCGTGAATCCAGCCTCGCCTGTCAGCGCACCCAGCACATCGCCAGGGCGAATCTTCTCCTTGCGGCCACCGAGAATGAGCAGCGTCACCATTGGCGGTACCAATGGCGAATTGCTACTGCTTTGCAAAGAGCCGAGCGTGTGCCATTCCGGTTCGATTTGCAGCGCTTCGGCAATGGCGGCGATGCGGCGCTTGTCGGACGGGCTGAAAACGCTGAATGCCCAGCCATCCTGATCACCGCGGCCAGTGCGGCCGATGCGATGAGTGTAGATCTCCGGATCCGGCGTTACGTCGACATTGATGACGGCTTCAAGCTGCGCTATGTCCAGGCCGCGCGCTGCAACGTCCGTTGCCACCAGTACCGAGACACTGCGGTTGGCAAAGCGGATCAGTACCTGGTCGCGTTCGCGCTGTTCCATGTCGCCATTCAAGGTCAGGGCATGGATTCCCTGACCATGCAGGATGTTGAGCAGATCGCGGCATTGTTGCTTGGTATTGCAGAATGCCAGTGTGCTCACGGGGCGAAAATGTTTGAGCAGCGTGCCAACTGCTTGCAGGCGTTCTTCGTGTTTCACCTCGTAAAAACGCTGGCGGATTTTGCCTTCTTCATGCGTTTCCGGCAGTTTTACCTGTTGCGGACTGGACAGGAAACGGCTTGCCAGTCGCTCAATGCCTTCAGGAAAGGTTGCCGAGAACAGCAGGGTCTGGCGTTTTGCCGGGCAGTGCTCGGCGACATGCACGATGTCATCGTGGAAACCCATGTCGAGCATGCGGTCCGCCTCGTCCAGTACCAGGGTATTGAGCGACTCCAGTTTCAGGCTGCTGCGACCGAGATGATCCATGATCCGCCCCGGCGTACCGACGACGATGTGCGCGCCGTGCTCAAGGCTCGACATTTGCGGCCGCATTGGCGTACCGCCACAGAGGGTCAGCACCTTGATGTTGTCGGCGGCGCGTGCCAGACGGCGGATTTCCTGCGCGACCTGATCTGCCAGTTCGCGTGTCGGGCATAGCACCAGCGCCTGCACGCCAAAGTGGCGCGGATTGAGTTTGGTGAGCAGCGGGATCGCGAATGAAGCTGTCTTGCCGCTACCGGTACGGGCTTGCGCGATCAGGTCGTGGCCGGCCAGTGCAATCGGCAGGCTGGCGGCTTGAATCGGCGTCATCGTCAGATAGCCGAGTTGTTGCAGATTGGCCAGCATCGCTGGCGAGAGTGGCAGTGCTTTGAAGGAGCCGTTCAAGTCCTCTGTTCGGGATGCGTCATCGTTATGCATCATGTTTTTCGACCACGCGCCGACGTCGGCTTTCCGCGCATGATGGCGCGTTGGTAGCGGGTTTCCGGCGGCCTGCTTTTGGGCATCAGCAGGTTTTGGCCCGTACCCTGGCCAGAGGTCCGGTGCGCCGCGATGGCATCGACCAGTTGTTCTTCACTGATCAGGATGGGCGGGTGCTTATCCTTGCCGCGATGGGCGAGCAGTGAATCGCGGATGCTGGCGATCAGGGCCGGGTTGCCAGCTTTTCGCGGCTGCTTGGCAATGATGACCTCGCCTTCCTGTGTCAGCGTATAACAGTCATCTGCTGCGCGGATCAGGCCGTGCGTGGCCAACTGGTGAAATGCGTCTCCCAGTTCGTCGCGATAGGGAATCGCGCCATGGCTGAGATCGGCAGCTGCCATGACCTCGGCCAGCGTTGCGGGCCGGCGCTTTGCGGCGGTCGCCAGGGTGAGCAGCAGGAAGGCGTCGACATCACGAGCGGATAGCATTGGATTACCTTGTTGTTGGCAGCCTGCCCCGAATGTCGTCATTCAGGCATGAGAAGCCGGGGAGTGGGTGCCAGACCATAGCGTGTATGGCCGGGCGCCGTTCAGTCAGCGTCAGCGCAGCTTGCGTGCCAATGCTGCCTTTACATAGGCGATGAACAATGGATGTCCGACGCGCGGGTTTGATGTGAATTCGGGGTGAAACTGAACGCCGACGAACCACGGATGCTGCTCCTGCGGCAGTTCCATCATTTCCGGAAGGTTTTCGGTCGGCGTTCGAGCCGAAATCACCATGCCGGCAGCTTCCAGCTTTGGTACGTAGGTGTTGTTGACCTCGTAGCGATGGCGATGTCGTTCGTTTACTTCCTTGCCATAAACGGATTCCGCCAGCGTACCCGGCTTGATCGGGCAGCGTTGCGCGCCCAGGCGCATCGTGCCGCCAAGGTTGGAGTCCTCCGAACGACGTTCAACCTTGCCTTCCCGGTCCAGCCACTCCGTGATCAATGCCACGACCGGGTGCGGTGTATCGGCGTCCAGTTCGGTGCTGTGTGCCCCCGTCAGACCGGCGACGTCCCGGGCGTACTCGATGACCGCGAGCTGCATCCCGAGACATATGCCGAGATAGGGCACCTTGTTTTCACGTGCGTAGCGAATCGCGGCAATCTTGCCTTCGGTACCACGACGACCAAAGCCGCCAGGCACCAGTACGGCATCCATTTCCTTCAGTACAGCGCAACCATTCTGTTCGATGTTTTCTGAATCAACATAGTGAATGTTGATCTTGCACTCGGTGTGCATGCCGGCATGAAACAGCGCCTCCGTGAGCGACTTGTAGGATTCGGTCAGGTCGACGTACTTGCCGACAAAGGCGATGTTGATGTCGTGTTTTGGATTTTCCAGCGCGACAATCAGTTTGTCCCATACCCGGAGGTCGGCAGCGCGCGCCAGGATGTTCAGCTTGTGACAGACGATCTCGTCCAGCATCTGGTCATGCAGCATCGCCGGTATCTTGTAAATGCTGTCCGCATCGACGACCGAGATCACCGCCTTGGGCCGCACGTTGGTGAAAAGGGCGATTTTGCGTTTTTCCTCTTCCGGCACCGGACGGTCGGCGCGGCAAAGCAGCACATCGGGCTGGATGCCAATCTCGCGCAACTCTTTTACCGAGTGCTGCGTGGGTTTGGTCTTCAGTTCACCTGCCGTCGGGATATATGGAAGAAGCGTGAGATGGATGAAACAGGCGTTTTCTGCACCTTCTTCAAAACCGATCTGACGGATCGCCTCAAGAAAGGGTAATGACTCGATGTCGCCTACGGTACCGCCAACCTCGACGATGGCGACATCGGCACCTTCGGCGCCGCGTTTGATGTTGAGCTTTATTTCGTCAGTGATATGGGGAATGACCTGGACGGTCTTGCCCAGATATTCGCCGCGCCGCTCCTTCTTGATCACCGACTCGTACACCTGACCGGTGGTGAAGTTGTTGCGCTTGCTCATCTTGGCGCTGGTGAAGCGCTCGTAATGGCCCAGATCAAGGTCGGTTTCCGCGCCGTCTTCGGTGACGAATACCTCGCCATGCTGGAACGGGCTCATCGTGCCCGGGTCGACGTTGATATACGGGTCGAGCTTTACGTGGGTGACTTTGATGCTGCGGGATTCGAGGATTGCGCCGAGTGACGCGGCGGCGATGCCCTTGCCCAGCGAGGACACAACGCCACCAGTGACGAAGACAAATTTGGTCATGGAAATTACTGCTGCTGGAAAGTCGCATGATAACGGAAACGACAATTCTGCTCAATCAGTCGAGCACAAATTGCCTGCAAATCCCCGCGCGCGATTCAAGTAAAATTGCCTCCCTTCGTTCGACCCGCAGGTCAAAAAAGGTCGAGTCCTCAACGTTTGGAGCATTCATGAATTCATCGATATTCGCCGCGGTGGAAATGGCGCCGCGCGATCCCATCCTCGGCCTGACCGAGGCCTTCAATGCCGATACGCGCAACACCAAGGTCAATCTTGGCGTCGGTGTCTATTACGACGAAAACGGCAAGCTGCCGTTGCTAGGTGCCGTCAAGGCGGCCGAAAAAGCCAGGCTTGAGGCGGTTCCTGCGCGCGGTTATCAACCGATCGAAGGTTTGGCAGCCTATAACGTGGCAGTTCAAAATCTGGTGTTCGGCGCAGATTCCTCCGTCGTCCGTGACAACCGGGTCATTACCTTCGAGGCGCTTGGAGGCACTGGTGCGCTCAAGGTTGGCGCCGATTACCTGAAGCGTCTCCTGCCGAAGGCAAAGTTGGTGATCAGCGATCCAAGTTGGGAAAATCATCGCGCCTTGTTCGAGACGGCTGGTTTCACGGTCGATACCTATGCCTATTACGACCCAGTTACCCGTGGCGTGAATTTCGACGGCATGAAGGCTTCACTCAATGCATTGCCTGTCGGCACCATCGTCTTGCTTCATGCCTGCTGCCACAACCCGACCGGCGCGGACCTCAGTGTTGCGCAGTGGAAGGAAATCGTCGAGATCGTCAAGGCGCGCGATCTGGTGCCCTTCATTGATATGGCTTACCAGGGCTTTGCTGATGGAGTTGAACCTGATGGCATTGCGCCGCGGCTATTTGCCGACGCAGGCCTTGATCTGTTTGTTTCCAGTTCGTTTTCGAAATCGTTTTCACTTTACGGTGAACGGGTAGGCGCACTTTCCATTGTCGCCGGCAGCAAGGACGAGGCGGGGCGCGTGCTGTCCCAGGTCAAGCGCGTGGTGCGGACCAACTATTCCAATCCGCCGACCCATGGCGGTGCCATCGTCGCCGCAGTGCTTGCCAGCCCGGAGCTGCGCAAGCAGTGGGATGATGAATTGGCGGCAATGCGTGAGCGCATTCGTGCCATGCGTGTCGCTCTGGTTGAAAAGCTCAAGGCGCGCAATGTCGCCCAGGATTTCTCTTTCGTTGCCAGGCAGCGTGGCATGTTTTCCTACACCGGCCTGACGGTCGAACAGGTGGAACGGCTCAAGGCCGAGTTCGGTATCTACGCAGTCAGTACCGGACGCATATGTCTTGCTGCCCTCAATGCTCGCAATATCGATTATGTGGCGGATGCGATCGCGGCCGTCTTGAAAGCATAATTTTTCTTGCGGCGCCGTTAGCCTACGGGCTATAATCCGCGCCGCTTCAATTCCTCGATAGCTCAGTCGGTAGAGCGCCGGACTGTTAATCCGTAGGTCCCTGGTTCGAGCCCAGGTCGGGGAGCCAAATCAAAAGCAAAAGGCCATTCTTCGGAATGGCCTTTTGCTTTAGTCTGCCGCAATGCCATAATCGAAGCCCGCACGAGTGCTTCGACGCATTGTTGCGTTGTTGGCAGATTGCGTATCAAACATAACTACTAGAGGAGAAATGAAATGACTGTTATTCATGATGACATGCCGCATCCCGTACCGCCGATTGCCTATCTGCGTTACAAGGAGAACTGGTTTTTCCTGATCATGGACCAGAAGAATGGCGTGTTCGGCGCCATCCATGTGGTGAGCGAGCCGGGTTTTGATCGTGTCCGTTTCGCCTGCCATCTCAACGTCAAGGGCGAACTTTTCCTGTATGGCAACGAAATTCCGTTCCCTGAAAAGTTCGGTTTTGCGAAGGAGCTCGGTGACGGCAAGTTCAATGTGCGTTTTGTGAAGGCGCATGAACGGATCGACATCAGCTTGCACGACGACAAGGTTGATCTCGATATCAGCTTCCTAAAGCGTTCGCCCTTGTTTGACTTTGAGGAATACAGCCACGCCAATCCAGAAAAGCCCTCCCTCGCTGAAATCACCGGTCTCGGTTCCGGCATGCAATATGTGCACCAGCAGCAGGGCATGTTCACCAAGGGCAAGGTGAAGATGAAAGCCGGCAAGGCCAAAGGCACGACGTTCAAGGTTGATGCTTATGGCTATCGCGACCATTCGCGTTCCGTGCGTTGCGACAACATGACGCTGAAGCACTTCTGGACCGGCCTGCACTTCCCCAACCACGTGTTTGGTGCCATGTCTTGCACGAGCATCTTGCGCCCTCTTGAACCTGCGGATTGCGGTTATGTGTACGACAAGAAAGGTGACCTGCGGCCGTTGCGCAAGGTGAGCATTGTCGGCAGCGGCAAGGGCCCTGGCGGCATTCCCGCCAAGGTCGAGTTCAAGCTGACCGACATCAATGACCAGCCCTTTACCATCATCGCCGACCTGTCCAAACGGCATGCCTACGTGCCCTTGCACACGGAAAAGCCAGGAGCTGTGCCGTTCGTCTACGATATCGTGGAAAACTTCGCGCCGCTGACCTTGAAGGAAACGGGTGAGACGGGTATCGGTCTCATCGAGGTGGGCTGGAGCGTTCCGGTAAAGAAGAAAAAATAACAGAAGCGCTGCCAAGAAACAAAAACGGACGATCAATAGACCGTCCGTTTTTCACGGTGCTGCCCTTGGGTCAGATCGTTCGTTTGATGATGAACGGCGTGCCTTCCCTGTTCCACTGTCCCTCGGGAATCGCAGGGAAGAAACCGGCACCCACCAGGCCACGTTGCATTCTGGTGGGAACCCGATGCCCACCATGAAAGTTCATTGAGCTTTCCAGCATCCCGGCGCCGGTACGCCCATTGCAAGTGGCGACGCAAAGGGTGTTGAGGCACGGCATGTTGTGGAAGTAGTTCTGGAAGCCGGGAGCCGCGGCAATCAACTCGCTTTCGATGACCTCGCCATCCGGCAACACATAGCGGATGCGTCCACCACGCGTTGAAGAAGAATCGATCTCGGTATAAGTCACCATGTCAATGTCCGTGGGGAAGATGGCCGTGTCCCCTTTCATCACCCAGCCGAAGATCTCGATCGTGTCGCTCACGGCGTTGTGCACTGCCCAAGAGACAAATGAAAAATCCGGCCCGAACGTGCCGGACATGTAACGGTGCGAACGCATCCGGTCATAGTCGCGATGCCCCCAGCCGTGATCGCGCACACCCAGGCCATCCGCCTCGAAGGTTTCGCCTTGCATGGTGATTGTGCCGGTGACACGGCCGGTAACATCAATATGGTCCGGCGCGATGTCTTCCGAAGTTCGTCCCGAACTTGGGAAGCCGCGAAAGGCGCCATGGAAATCGGTGAAACGCAACTTTGCCGAGACGCCGGAGGCCTCGTCATTGATGCTCCATACGGAACCGTCATTGTCGAATTCAACCTTGCACGAGTCATCTCCACCGCCCCAGCCATTGGGCAGTTTGTCCTCCTCTCGCAGCGGCAGGTAACGTACCTGCCGACCGACGCCCTTAGGGGTCGCCAGGCTGCTCCAGGCAGCCACCATCGGGCCCTTGCAGTCGGGGTTGTTGTACTCGTGGCCGATGCGATGGATGCCGCCCACCTTGTGCTTGTCATCCCACCAATTGAGCCAGGCACTGTCCTGCCACTGTGGCCCCTTGGGTTGTTGCCGCAGAAAATCGGCTTCGGTATATATCTTGACGTTGTCCCTGCCGACGAACTTCAGGCGATCGGTCATCTTGTTCATTTGCTTCTCCTCCAGATTGTGTTCGGGCATTTGCGATGCCTCTGTTCAACTGCCATGATTGTCCGAAGAACGGACAAGGGATTTTGCTACTTTTTATTTTCACTGGCCCACTTGCCGACAGCGGCAAGCGTATTTTCTACATGCTTGTCAGGCGACATCGCGGTGTAGGTGTAGATGATCTTGCCGTCCGGCGCAATGACATACGAAGTGCGGCTGGACCAGCCGCTTTTCCACATCAGGACAGCGTCGTAGGACTTTGCAATTCGAGCGTCGGCATCTGCCGCCACTGCGAACTTGCTGCGACATTCGCTGACCGAAAACCTGTTCAGCGTGTCGATATTGTCGGTTGAGATGCCGACCACGGTGGCATGCATGGCCTTGAACTTGTCCACGGCCTCGGCGAAGTTGTGTGCTTCCACGGTGCAACCGGACGTGAAAGCGGCAGGGTAGAAATACAGTACGACCGGCCCTTGCTTCAGGGTCTCGGCCAGCGAGAAACTGAACGCCTTGCCGCCGATCGAGGCCTGCGTGGTGAAATCAGGCGCCTTGTCGCCGGGCTTGAGTTCAGCCAGGGCAGGCACGGAAAATATCGTGATCAGCGCGATGCAGGCAATCCAGCGTTTCATTTTTTGCTCCTTCGCTTGTCGAAGGCGCATGCTGCTACGCCTTGAGGTTTGCGGTCAAGTGCGGCGCTACGATCTGAACCAGTTGGGCGAATACTTTCGGGGTACCGCCAATCACATTGCCGGTGTTCATGTAATCACTTTCGCCGGCGAAGTCGCTGATCAAGCCACCGGCTTCGGTTATCAACAACGATCCGGCAGCGATGTCCCAGGGCGACAGCCCGAGCTCCCAGAAACCATCGAGCCTTGCGCACGCCACGTAGGCGAGGTCAAGCGAGGCAGCACCAGGGCGACGCATGCCGGCAGTTTTTTGCGACAGCTCGCGAAATATCGCGACGTATGCGTCAATGTGATCGAACATGCGATACGGGAATCCCGTGCCGATCAGCGACTCTTCAAGCTTGGCACGCTTGGAAACCCGGATTCGCGTGTCATTGAGGAATGCGCCCGCACCCTTGCTGGCGGTGAACAGTTCGTTGCGGTTCGGGTCGTACACAACGGCGTGCGTCATGACCCCCTTGTGCGCAAAGCCGATCGACACTGCATATTGCGGAAAACCGTGAATGAAGTTGGTGGTGCCGTCCAGTGGATCAATGATCCACTGGTATTCCGAATCACCAGCGCTGCCGCCAATGGCGCCGCTTTCCTCTGCTAAGATCGCGTGCTGCGGATACGCCTCGCGAATCACTGCAATGATTTCGGCCTCCGCCGCGCGATCCACTTCGGTGACGAAGTCGCTTTGTTGTTTGGTGCTGACCGTTAATTGGCTGATGTCGCGACTGGCGCGGCTGATGACCTGGCCGCCGCGACGAGCGGCCTTGATACCAATATTCAGAATGGGATGCATGGGGAGAGAAGTCAAAGCGAGGCGCGCTGCGAAGGCCCGAATTCTATATGAACACACCACATACTCCTGATCCGATTCTCGGGCGCGTTCGCGTCGTCCTCTCGCACCCCAGTCATCCTGGCAACATTGGCGCCGCCGCACGGGCGATGAAGACCATGGGTCTTTCGCAACTGGTGCTGGTCAATCCGCGCCAGTTTCCCGATCCGCAGGCCGACGCCATGGCCTCTGGTGCCAGCGATCTGCTGCTGAATGCGCGGGTGGTTTCTTCGCTCACGGAAGCATTGAACGGCACCTTGTTCGCCACAGCGCTCACCGCGCGCCGGCGCGAACTTGCGGTAGAGCCCTTGTGGGCGCGTGAGGCGGCCGGAGAACTGGTCGTGGCAGCGGGCACAGGCGATGTCGCGCTTGTATTTGGTAACGAAACCTCCGGGCTGTCCAACGACGAGGTGGCGCTGTGCCGCCGCTGGGCGTCGATTCCCACTCAGCCCGGCCCGCAGTCGGGCGGCAGTTCCCTCAACCTGGCGCAGGCCGTGCAGGTGATGTGCTACGAACTGCGCATGGCTGCCGTCGACCCAGGCACGCTGCCGCAGATTGCTGGCGCGGGGGACCTTGCCAGCCACGATGATATTGAGGGCCTGCTCAGCCATCTGGAGCGTGCCGCTTTTGTCTCGGGATATCTCGATCCGGATCAGCCCAAGCGCTTCATGCCGCGCATGCGTCGCCTGCTGGCGCGCGCGCGCGTCGAACATGAGGAAATCAGCATTTTGCGTGGTTTGCTCACAGCCTTCGAGAAATGCGCGAAAAAGATTGACTGATCCGGTGGGGTTTTTTACATTCAAAGGCTTGAATAGAGGTGAATGACAGTGTTCTCAAATTTGCGCGAAGACATCGCAAGCGTTTTTCAGCGTGACCCGGCCGCCCGTTCCACGTGGGAGGTTGTTACCTGCTACCCGGGATTTCATGCGCTGACCTTGCATCGCCTGTCGCACTGGCTGTGGGGGCATCGACTGCGCTGGATGGCGCGCTTCCTGTCGCATTTCACCCGCTGGATTACCGGCATCGAGATACACCCAGGCGCCACGGTTGGTCACCGGGTCTTCATCGACCATGGCATGGGGGTGGTGATTGGCGAGACAGCGGTGATTGGCGATGATTGCACGCTGTACCACGGGGTGACGCTTGGCGGAACGTCCTGGAACAAAGGCAAACGCCATCCGACGCTGGAACGCGGTGTGGTGATTGGTGCTGGCGCCAAGGTACTGGGGCCATTGACGATTGGTGCCGGTGCCAAGATCGGCTCAAACGCCGTCGTGGTGCGTGACGTGAAGGCGGGCGCCACTGCAGTTGGCATTCCGGCACGGGTAATCGAGACCGAGCAGGAGCAGGCTCGAGTGGACAAGGCCGAAACCCTTGGATTCTCCGCCTATGCCGTTACGCGGAATGAGGATGATCCGCTTGCCCAGGCCATTCACGGGCTGCTTGATCATGCCGTCGAGACCGATCGTCGCATCGAATGCCTGCTTCGCACCATTGAGCGGGCGGGGGTTTCGATCGAAGACGACATGGCAACGGCGGACAAGTTCGATCCGACTCATCTGTCAAAAATAGTTGACTAGAGCACTCGGGAACTATATAGTTGAGGGAATCAATCAACTATTGTTGCGATTACCTGCCGAGGTGTTATATGAGACTGACAACTAAAGGTCGTTTTGCCGTAACTGCCATGCTTGATCTGGCCATGAACCACCAACACGGTCCCGTCACGTTGGCGGGTATCAGCGAGCGGCAGCGAATTTCGCTTTCCTATCTCGAGCAACTTTTTGGCAAGCTGCGCCGCCGCGATCTGGTGACCAGCGTGCGTGGGCCGGGTGGCGGCTACAACCTCGGGCGCGAGCTTGCGGCGATCAGTGTTGCCGACATCATTCGTGCCGTTGACGAGGTGCTGGATGCCACGCAATGCGGAGGAAAGAGCAATTGCCATGAAGAGCACGTCTGCATGACCCACAATTTGTGGGCCAACCTCAATGCGCGCATGTACGAATATCTGGGCAGCGTCTCGCTGGCTGATTTGGTCAAGGAACAGCGACCTGACGCAGCCACGGTGTTGCATGACCAGCGGCCTACGCGCCGTAGCAAGACTGTCACGCTGGAGCCTGCCGCTGCAGTCTGAAACCATGTTTTCGCCCGTCTACCTCGATTTCAACGCCACCACGCCCGTGCATCCTGCGGTGCTGGATGCCATGCTGCCGTGGTTTTCGCAGCGCTTCGGCAATGCGTCGAGCCGGCACGAGTATGGCCGTGCGGCACGCAAGGCTATCGACGAGGCGCGGCAGCGGGTCGCCACGGCAGTGGGCGCACATCCAACCGAAGTGGTGTTCACCAGTGGCGGAACGGAATCGAACAACCTCTTCGTCAAGGGGACGGCAGCCAGCTTCAAGCCGGGCTTGATCGCCGTCTCGTCGATCGAGCATCCATCGGTACGTGAGGCGGCCCTGGCGCTGGTTCGCCAGGGCTGGCAAGTACGCCAGATTGCAGTTGGAGAATCGGGTTGCATTGATCGGGAAGATTTTGCAAAGGCATTGCAGGACAAGCCATTGCTGCTTTCGGTGATGCTGGCCAACAACGAAACGGGCGTCATTCAGCCCGTTGCCGACCTGGCGGCCCAGGCAACGTCGACCCATGCGTGGTTTCATACCGATGCGGTGCAGGCCCTTGGCAAGATTCCGCTCGACTTCAGGTCTTTGAATGCGAGTGGCGTTCGCGCAATGACAGTGTCGGCGCACAAGGTTGGCGGGCCGAAGGGCGCAGGTGCCTTGATTCTCGACAAGCGCGTCGAACTGCGTGCGCTGGCTTCGGGCGGTGGACATGAGCGTGGCCTGCGATCAGGGACGGAGAACGTGCCGGCGATCGTTGGTTTTGGCATCGCCAGCGAGATCGCCACGGCAAATATTGAATTGAAGGCGAAGCGACTACTGGCGATGCAGGCCGAAATGGAAATTGGCCTGGCTGCCCAAGGTGCCATCGTGTTTTCACAAGTGGCACAACGTCTGCCGAATACGAGTTACTTTTCTTTCGCCGACATTGATGGCGAAACGCTGGTGGGCAAGCTGGATCGCGAGGGTTTCGCGGTAGCCAGTGGTGCCGCCTGTTCCAGTGCCAACGCCGAGCCTTCCCATGTTCTGTTGGCGATGAAAGTCGCGCCGGAAATTGCGCGGGGAGCGGTACGCATCAGCCTCGGTCCCGATACGACCATCGAACAGGTTCGCGAGTTCTTGCGGGTATTGGCGAACACCCTTTTTCAATTGAAACGAATGACGGCAATAGCTGTCTGATCCAGCAGGAGAAGCAAATGATCAAGTTTCCCATTTATCTCGACTATTCCGCGACGACACCCGTCGATCCGCGTGTGGCCGCGAAAATGATCCCCTATTTGACCGAGCATTTCGGCAATCCCGCGTCACGCTCGCATCCGTATGGGTGGGAAGCGGAGAAGGCAGTCGATGAAGCACGCGAAGAAGTTGCGGCGCTGGTCGGTGCCGACGCGAAAGACATCATCTGGACATCGGGTGCTACCGAATCGAACAACCTAGCCATCAAGGGCGCCGCGAATTTCTACGGCCCGAGCAAGGGCAAGCACATCATCACCGTCTCCACCGAACACAAGGCGGTACTCGATACGGTGAAGGAGCTCGAACGCAAGGGTTTCGAGGCCACTTATCTGCAACCACAGGCGAATGGCCTGATCACCATCGAGCAGTTCAAGCAGGCGCTACGTCCTGATACGGTGCTCGCTTCGGTGATGGCGGTAAACAACGAGATCGGCGTGATCCAGCCGATCGCCGAATTAGGTGAGATCTGCCGCGACAAGGGCGTGATCTTTCACGTTGATGCGGCCCAGTCGACCGGGAAGATGCCGATCGACCTGAATGCGCTGAAGGTCGATCTGATGTCCTTCTCGGCACACAAGACCTATGGGCCGAAGGGCATCGGGGCTCTCTATGTGCGGCGCAAGCCGCGGGTGCGGCTGGAAGCGCAGATGCATGGCGGCGGGCACGAGCGCGGCCTGCGCTCCGGCACGCTGGCGACGCACCAGATTGTCGGCATGGGTGAAGCCTTCCGTCTCGCGCGCGTTGAAATGGCGACCGAGAATGAACGCATCCGCATGTTGCGCGACAAGCTTTTGCGCGGGTTGACGGATATCGAGGAAACCTATGTCAATGGTGATCTTGAACAGCGTGTCCCCCACAACCTCAACATCAGCTTCAACTTTGTCGAGGGTGAGTCGCTGATCATGGCGATCAAGGACATCGCCGTATCCTCGGGCTCGGCCTGCACCTCGGCTTCGCTCGAGCCTTCCTATGTGCTGCGCGCGCTGGGGCGTTCGGATGAGCTGGCGCACAGTTCGATCCGCTTCACCATCGGCCGTTTCACGACCGAGGAAGAAATCGATTACACCATCAAGCTGCTGCACACGAAGCTGAACAAGTTGCGTGAACTGTCGCCGCTGTGGGAGATGTTCAAAGACGGCGTTGACCTCAACTCCGTCCAGTGGGCTGCGCATTAAGGAGAAACATCATGGCATACAGCAACAAGGTTATTGATCACTATGAAAACCCCCGCAACGTCGGTTCCTTCGGCAAGGAAGAGGATGGCGTGGGTACCGGCATGGTCGGCGCGCCTGCTTGCGGCGACGTGATGAAGCTGCAGATCAAGGTCGGCAAGGATGGCATCATCGAAGATGCGAAATTCAAGACCTATGGTTGCGGTTCGGCCATCGCCTCGTCGTCGCTGGTCACGGAATGGGTCAAGGGCAAGACAGTCGATCAGGCGCTCGATATCAAGAACACGCAGATCGCGGAGGAGCTCGCGCTGCCGCCGGTGAAGATCCATTGCTCGATTCTCGCCGAAGATGCCATCAAGGCAGCTGTGGCTGA
>CANJXH010000012.1 GCA_947478755.1 Betaproteobacteria bacterium
ATGTCGTCTGCGAGCTCTTCTTTCAGCGCTTCAAGAATCTTGCGAAAGTGAGTGAGCTGTTTCGAGTTCATGTACTCCTCCCCCTTTTTTGCAACGTAGGGGGGGAACTGTTTTTTGTGCAGCAAGTCTTCAGCCATCGTCAATTCCGTCTGCAATAAAAAAATGTTTTATAAACCAAACCTCAATTGCCTGCAAGCCGCTGTATCAAGCATTGCAGCTTTTGAGCAAGGGGCGCATTATCCGCTTATAACGAAGAATGTGCGGAAAATAGGCAGAAAGATTTGACCCCATCTACTGACGCCGTTAGAATGCCGCCCTGCTCGGGGTGTAGCGCAGCCTGGTAGCGCGCTTGCTTTGGGAGCAAGATGTCGAGAGTTCGAATCCCTCCACCCCGACCAGGCGTTTTTCCTGATTCCCGTGCCGTAGGCCGCCCGTAGCTCAACCGGATAGAGCACCGGCCTTCTAAGCCGGGGGTTAGGGGTTCGATTCCCTTCGGGCGGACCAAGTTTTTGCTTTTGTTTGTTGTGTTTGTTGCACTGTGGTGGCTGTAGCTCAGTTGGTAGAGTCCAGGATTGTGATTCCTGTTGTCGTGGGTTCGAGTCCCATCAGCCACCCCAAAAAGCACTTTCCTCAATATCGCGGAGCGCTTGCTCCATTTCTGGTGGTTTTCCCCGTTATCCGCGCGTATTCGATTGTGGATTGAACTCGGCCAGCTCGACCTTGGTAGCTGGCTTCCAGCCTTTCTTGCGATGTTCGGCAACGACATTGGTAAATACCCCGCCACGTACATAAAACCGGGCCGTTAGCCGCATGAAGCGTGGCCTGGTCGCCGCGACCAAATCGTCAAGGATGCGATTGGTGACATCTTCATGGAAGTGGCCTTCACCCCTGAAGCTCCACGTATAAACCTTGAGGCTTTTCAACTCAACACACATCTTGTCCGCGATGTAATCAAGCGTCAGCACCGCAAAGTCAGGTTGCCCAGTTTTCGGACAAAGGCAGGTGAACTCGGGGATTTCCATGTGAATCTGGTAATCCCGATGCGGGGCGGGGTTGGGGAAGGTTTCCAGCGCTTTCGAAGGTGTCGACGGCATGGTTGGGAGTCCGGATGGCGTAGGGCGGAGCGATTATAATGCAGCGCATTCCATGCCATTCGTGTCTTTACCCTTGTGCTCATTCGGTTTCGGAGCGCGCGGCAAAGCCACCCATAACAGAGTAATCACGTGCGCCTGACCAAACTCAAACTCGCCGGTTTCAAATCCTTCGTCGATCCTACTACCGTCGTCTTTCCCGGCCAGTTGGCCGGCGTGGTGGGGCCAAATGGCTGCGGAAAATCGAACATTATCGATGCGGTACGCTGGGTTCTCGGCGAGTCAAAAGCATCTGAATTGCGTGGTGAATCGATTCAGGATGTCATCTTCAAGGGCTCGGGTACGCGCAAGGAAGTCAGCCGTGCCAGCGTCGAGTTGCATTTCGACAATGCATTGGCGCGGATCACCGGACAGTGGTCTCAATATGACGAGATTGTGGTCAAACGCATACTCGATCGTGAAGGCAATTCAAGTTATTACATCAACAATCTTCATGTCCGTCGCCGTGACGTAATTGACCTTTTCCTCGGGACCGGTCTGGGTCCGCGCGCCTACGCCATCATTGGTCAGGGCATGATTTCGCGAATCGTCGAGGCCAAGCCCGACGACCTGCGAATGTTTCTGGAAGAGGCGGCGGGTGTCACCAAGTACAAGGAGCGTCGACGGGAAACCGAAAATCGCCTTGAAGACGCACGCGACAATCTGGCGCGCGTCGAGGATATTCGCAACGAACTTGAAAGCCAGATAGTTCGTCTTGAAACCCAGGCGGAGGTCGCACAACGCTATCGCGATACGCAGGCTCAGCTGTCGCAACGGCAAAATCTGCTGTGGCTGAAAAAACGCAACGACGCCAGAAACGATGCGATCAGGCTTTCTGCAGATGTTGAAAAAACAGTCTTGCGGATCGACGAAGAAAGTTCCCAGTTGCGAGAGACCGAGGCCGCGGTCGAACGAGTGCGCGAAGCACATTTCGCCGCATCGGACGCGATGCATGCGGCGCAGGCGCAGATGTATGCCGCCAATGCAGAGGTCAGTCGACTGGAATCCGAAATCACCCATATGCGCGATTCGCGTGCGCGGCTCGAGCAGCGCCTTGCACAACTGGTTGGCGAAGACGAGCATTGGCGTGCACAGCTTGAGCAGCTGGATCAGGAGCGCGTGCGCTGGCAATCGCTGCAGGAAAATGCACAACTCAGAGTGACCGCAGCGGCTGAGCGTCACGCACAGGAGGCCATGCGTTTGCCCGAGGCGGAGCAGATGCTTGAGGCCACCGTTTCGGAACTTGCCGATGCCAGGCACCTGCAGAGTGATGCAGAACAAGGCGCGCGGCTGGCCGATGCTGATCGGGGGCACGCAGAACGAGCGCTCGAAAACCTGAAGGCGCGGCGCGGCAAGCTGGAACAGGAAAATGCAGCGCTGGATGCACCCGATCTGACTGCGCTTGCTGCGGCTCAGGAAAGGCAGACAACTACGCAGGAGGCACTGGCCTCGCATCAGGACTCACTTGCAGAATTACAAAGCCGTACTCCCTTACTGGAGGCTGAATTGCGAGCCTCCCGGGAACGTCTGCAAGTTGCCCACCGTGAGGCAACCGAGGCCAAGGCACGTCGTGATGCACTTCAGCAATTGCAGCAGCGGGTGCGTCAGACAGGCGACATTGGAGAGTGGCTGCGCGGCAACAACCTGTCAGATGCGGCACCGCTTTGGAAGTCGATCAAGGTTGATACCGGTTGGGAGACAGCCGTCGAAGCGGTTCTTCGCGAGCGTCTGTCGGCACTCTCCGTTGATCCGGCAATGGTAGGCAAGGCACTGAGCAGCCCGCCACCGGTGACATTTGCGTTGGCGCTTGCCGACGCTGGTGCCACAACGCATAGTGCCGGTGTCAACTCGCTTCGCTCCAAGGTGTACTGCACTGACGGCGCACTGTCGACGGTAGTCGACGAATGGCTGGCGGCCGTCAATGTGGCCGACGACCTGGACCTGCTGACACCGGAGGCCGGCATTGCGTATGTGTCCAGAGAAGGTCATGTGCGGACCAGGCATGGTTTGACGCTTTATGTCCCGGATGCGAGGACGCACGGTGTTATTGAACGCCAGCGCGAAATAGAGGAACTTGATCATTTGATCGTGCTGCGAGACGGCGACGAGGCTGCGGCGCGAGAACATCAGCAGCAAGCCGAGCAGACGCTGAATATCGTACAGGGCGAGTTGGCCCAGTTGCGCCGGACATTGCAGGAAACCCAGCAGCAGGTTCATGAAGCGCAGGTGGTTGCGCTGAAATTGACACAGGAACATGCACGGTATCAGGAGCGTAAGACCCAGATAGAGCATGATCTTGGCGAGGTGCTGCATCAGGAAGAAGCCGAGCGCGCCAGCCAAATGCGAGCTGAAGAAGGCGGCGGGAAATGGCAGGAGCAGATTGCCGCGTTGCGCGAACGCGTTGCGGCTGCAATCGACAGGCAGCGCGCTGCCGAACAAATGCTGAAGGAGCTGCGGGCGCTTGAACAGCAGCTTGCACGCGAGGCACAGGAGGCAGGGTTTTCGGAGCGCGAGTGCATCACCAAGCTTGAAGACAACACACGCAATAGTGAGACGGCGCGCGCGCAGATTGTTCGCATCGATGCTGCGCGCCAAAGCGCGCAGCAGGATCTGGCGGCGATCAGCGAAAGCGTGTTGCAGGACCAATTGCAATCGGCGCTTACTGCCAAGCAGGACCAGGAAGGCGGGTTGGTCGAACGTCGTGAAGCGCTTGAGGCTGCGGCTGCCGAGCTTCATTCGCTTGATGAATTGCGCCAAAAACTGGACCAGGGGTTGATTCCCCTGCGCGACAAGATCAATGACCTCAAGCTCAAGCAGCAGGCCGCACAGCTGAACGAGGAGCAGTATCAGCAACGCCTGACCGAGGCGAATGCCAATGAGGAAGCGCTGTCGGCGGAATTGCAGCCGGGGCTCAAGGAAAGCACCCTCCAGGGCGATATTGCCCGCCTTGGCAGCGAGATCGAGGCGCTGGGGCCGGTCAACCTCGCGGCGCTGGAAGAGTTGGGCACCGCAAAGCAACGCAAGGAGTTTCTCGATTCGCAGTCAGCCGATCTGGCCGAGGCGATCGGCACGCTTGATGATGCCATCCGCCGTATTGACCGCGAGACGCGTGATCAGCTGCAGGAGACGTTCGATACCGTCAATCGTCACTTCGGGACCTTGTTCCCGCAGTTGTTCGGTGGCGGAGAAGCAAAACTGATCCTGACCGGCGAAGAGATTCTGGATTCCGGTATCCAGATCATGGCGCAACCACCCGGCAAGAAAAACACCACCATTCACCTGCTCTCGGGCGGTGAAAAGGCGCTCACCGCGATCGCACTGGTATTTGCCATCTTCCAGTTGAATCCGGCACCCTTCTGCTTGCTGGACGAAGTCGATGCGCCGCTGGACGACAGCAATACAGAGCGTTTCTGCGAAATGGTCAAGCGCATGTCGGTGCAAACCCAGTTTGTGTTCATCAGCCACAACAAGATAGCGATGGAGATGGCGCAACAATTGATCGGCGTCACCATGCAGGAAAGGGGCGTGTCCAGGGTGGTGGAGGTCGACATGGATGAGGCCCTGCGCATGACTGAAGAGATTGCTGCCTGACGATAGCCGAAAGGACAGACATGGCGGTAAGTGAATTGCAGTTGGCGCTGATTGGTGCTGGTGGTGTGGCTGTGGTCGGGGTATGGGTTTACAACCGATGGCAGGAATATCGGCACAGCAAGGTGGCAAAGGCCATTTTCGCCAGCGAGCAGGAGGACGTGTTGACTCGCGAACCTGCTGTGACCGGGCAAGCGATTGACACATCAAAACCGGCCGCGCGCCTTGAACCCGTGTTCTCGTTGCCGCAGGATGAAATCAGTGAGGAGTTTGCAGCAAAGGAGTTTGACGACGATCCCACGGTAGATGAACAAGGCGTCTCTGCCGTTACTGCGGATGCTGCTGCGCTCGTGGCGTCAGTCAGTGACGAGCTCATTGATTCGATGATTGAGGTCAGCTTTGCATTGCCCTCTACCGAAAGTGCGGAAACCCTGCGGCTGGGCTGGAAAAGAGGCGCGCCAGCAGGTTTTTCCAAACGAGTGCGATGGGTGGCCTGCGAGAGCAGTACCGGGCAGTGGGTAGAACTGGCCGACAATCTGGAGGCGGCGGGCTATCGTGCGCATGTCGCCATTCAATTGGCGGATCGCCAGGGAGCAATTTCGGACGATGAGCTGAATACGTTTTATCGAACGGCCATTTCGCTTGCGGAGCAATTTGGTGGCGGAACGGGAGTATCGGCTTTGCCTGCAGCCAGTGAGGTGTTGGCTCATGCCCACGCCATTGATGACCTTTGTGCGTCTGTCGACATTCAGATTGCCATCCATATTGTCAGCCGTACCGGGCAGGCCTTTGCCGGGACCAAGTTGCGCGGCATGCTGGAGGGATCCGGTCTGCAATTGGCGCCGGACGGGCTCTTCTACCTGCTGGATGGTGAAGGTAGGCGGCTGATGTCTGTCTGCAACTCCGGTGCCGTGCCGTTTGATGTCGAAAAAATGCGAACCGAAACCGTGCCGGACATCACCTTTTGGCTGGATGTGCCTCGTGTTGAAGATGGTGCCAGGGTCTTTGACACCATGGTGGCGACGGCACGTCAATTGGCAGAGGCACTTGACGGCATTCTGGTCGATGATCAACGCAACCCGCTTGCCGACAATGTCCTGGCAACCATTCGCGCCAAAGTGGCCGAACTGCAAGTACGCATGGCAGCACAGGGAATCCCGGCGGGTGGGCGTCGAGCGCTGCGCCTGTTTGCCTGATGAATGCACCGGTCGATGTTGCTGCAAGAGCATCGCAGCTGCGGGCCGAACTCGAGCAGCATAATCATTCATATTATGTTCTGGACAATCCGACCATCCCGGATGCCGAGTACGACAAGCTGTTTCAGGAGTTGCAGCAGATTGAACAGGAGTTCCCAGCGCTCATAGCTCCGGATTCTCCGACATTGAGGGTTGGCGGCAAGCCGTTGCCCGCGTTTTCCCCGGTGCGGCATGCTGTGCCCATGTTGTCGATACGTACTGAGACGGATACCGAGCCCAGCGGAGCGCGCAGCTTTGATGCCCGGGTGCGGCGTGAATTGGCCCTTCCTGAAGGTAGTCCGGAAATCGACTATGCAGCCGAACTGAAGTTCGATGGTCTCGCCATCAACCTCCGGTACGAGAATGGTGTACTGCGGCAGGCGGCCACACGGGGCGATGGCGAAACCGGCGAAGATGTGACGCAGAACGTTCGCACCATCAGAAGCATCCCCTTGCGGTTGAGAGGGGTTGCGCCTGAAGTTCTCGAGATCAGGGGAGAGGCTTTCATGTCGCGTGCCGATTTCGATCGTTACAACGAACGACAAAGGGCATCAGGCAAGGCAGCACTTGTCAATCCACGCAATGGTGCCGCCGGCACCATTCGACAGCTTGATCCCGCGCTGGCCGCTCAACGGCCGCTGTCGTTCTTTGCCTATGGACTGGGCGAATTTGTTGGCTGGCATCAACCAGCAACCCATGCCGAGGTTCTGGATGCGCTCGCCGCTTTCGGATTGCCCGTGTGCGAGTATCGAACGGTAGCTGGCGGGGCAGGTGGTCTGATTGCTTTTCATCAACGCATCCGCGATTTGCGTGATCAGCTCCCTTTCGATATTGACGGCGTCGTTTACAAAGTCAATAACTTGGCATTGCAAAATCAGCTGGGCTTTGTTACGCGCGAGCCGCGCTGGGCCGTGGCGCATAAATACCCGGCGCAGGAAATGTTGACGACAGTCGAGGCAATCGAAGTCCAGGTTGGCCGAACCGGCGCAATTACACCGGTTGCGCGGTTGGCTCCGGTATTCGTCGGTGGCGTGACCGTTACCAACGCGACTTTGCATAACGAAGACGAACTCAGGCGCAAGGATGTTCGCGTTGGCGATACGGTAGTCGTGCGACGAGCAGGGGACGTGATTCCGGAAGTTGTCTCTGTGGTTTTAGCTAAACGGCCAGCAGGCAGCCTGTCATTTGACATGCCTGGGCAGTGTCCCGCATGTGGTTCGGCAATTGAAAAACCCGAAGATGAAGCCGTTGCACGGTGTACTGGCGGCCTGTTTTGCCCGGCACAACGCAAGCAGGCCTTGCTCCATTTCGCGTCACGCAAGGCGATGGACATCGAGGGATTGGGTGAAAAGATTGTCGATCAGCTAGTCGATCTGGCCATCGTCAAAACCCCCGTGGATATCTACAAGCTGGGATTGCTCGGCCTGGCCACCATGGAGCGCATGGCCGAAAAGTCAGCCTCGAATCTGCTTGCGGCAATAGATAAAAGTCGTTCGACAACGCTCAACAGATTCATCTACGCCCTGGGCATTCGCAATGTAGGTGAGGCCACTGCCAAGGACCTCGCACGCCATTTTGGCAGCCTCGAAGCCCTGATTGCCGCCAATCAGGGTCGGCTGCAGTTGGTCCCTGATGTTGGGCCCATCGTTGCCGCCTCCATTGCCCATTTTTTTGCCGAAGCACACAATGTTGAAGTAATCGAGCAACTGCGTGCCGCAGGCGTGCATTGGCCTGAAGGAACGCACGAGGCAGCAGCCATGCCACTGGCAGGCAGGATCTTTGTGCTCACTGGTACCCTGCCCACCATGTCGCGCGAAGAGGCCAAGGAAAAAATAGAAAGACTTGGTGGCAAGGTGGCAGGTTCGGTTTCGGCGAAAACCCACTTCGTTGTTGCCGGTGCTGAAGCGGGGTCAAAGCTGGATAAGGCTACTGCCTTGGGGATTCAGGTAATCAACGAAACACAGCTACAGGAAATGCTCGCAAATGAAAAAAGTTAACAAGGCAGTTTTCCCGGTCGCCGGGATGGGGACGCGGTTTTTGCCCGCAACCAAGGCGAGCCCCAAGGAGATGATGCCGATCGTCGATAAGCCGCTGATTCAGTATGCAGTGGAGGAAGCGGTTGCGGCAGGCATCACGGACATGATATTTGTTACTGGGCGCAGCAAGCGCGCCATCGAAGATCATTTTGACAAGGCTTACGAGCTCGAAAATGAGTTGGAAAGACGCGGCAAAGTTGAGTTGCTCGAGTTTGTGCGCAACCTGCTGCCGAAGAACATCAATTGCATATACATCCGTCAAGCAGAGCCATTGGGGTTGGGCCATGCGGTACTTTGTGCGAAGCATGTCATTGGTGAAGAACCCTTTGCCGTCTTGCTGGCAGATGACTTGCTGGACGGTGGCACGCCGGTGATGAAGCAAATGGTTGGCATCTATGAAGCGCATCAATGCTCGGTACTGGGCGTACAGGATGTGCCGCGTGCCGAGACAAGCAGTTATGGCATCGTGGCCGCAGCGCCGTTGTCAGATCGCCTTGAAAAGGTGTCTGCAATCGTCGAAAAACCGAAGCCCGAACAGGCGCCCTCAACGCTGGCAGTGGTCGGTCGATATGTCCTGACGCCACGCATCTTTCACCACCTCGAGAATGTCACACCGGGTTCCGGTGGAGAGATACAACTGACTGACGGAATTGCTGCCCTGATGGATGAACAGAAAATTCTGGCCTATCGGTATGACGGCGTTCGTTACGACTGCGGATCCAAGATCGGCTATCTGAAAGCCACGGTTGAGTTCGCACTGCGCCACCCCGAAGTGGCAACAGAGTTTTCTCGTTATCTCGCCGACAGAAAATGAGTCCGGATGAAGCCCGTCAGTTGCTCGCCAACGCAGAACTGATTGTCTGCCAAGAGGATGTCCAGGCGGCGGTCCGCCGCGTTGCATTCGCCGTGACAGAAGCGTTGTCGAACAGCAACCCGCTGGTGCTGGGCGTGATGAGCGGTGCCACCATCTTTGCAGGACATCTTCTGCCACAACTGCGCTTTCCACTGGATTACGACTATCTGCATGTCACTCGCTATGGTGATGCAATCAGCGGTGGCAAGCTGTCTTGGGTCGTCGAGCCGCGCATCGCCGTGGCGGGGCGGACGGTACTGCTGGTTGACGACATCCTAGACGAAGGCATCACACTCGCTGCAATTCGCGATCGCTTGCTCAGACAGGGTGCAACACGATGCCTGACGGCTGTTTTTTCCGACAAGGCAACAGGCAAACCAAAACCGATAGCGCCGGACTTTGTCGGAATAACCTTGCCCAATCGCTATGTGTTCGGGTTCGGCATGGATGTCAAAGGCGCTTGGCGCAACTTGCCCGCCGTGTATGCGCTCAAAGAGTAAGCCGGCTGCACAATTTGGCAGTGCTTACAACTGTTGGCGGTAATTGCAACAACTGGGGAGCTATTGATGCCGGCTTCGGACGGATTCCACTGCACATGGTGACTTACGACGATCTGGCGACCACCATTCGTTCCTTCGGCGGCCAATCACTCTGGCACGGTGAAGTACTTGAACGCCGGCTGGCGCTGGTACCGATTTTTTGGCCGAACCTAACCTTTTGAAACGGCAACGGGGCGAAGGTTCTCGAGAGCCCTGTTCTGCGTACTCGCGCTGCTACCAGTGTTCGCGGCAGCGAACAATGATCTCAATCCGGCCACCATACGTTGCAAGTACGCGAAGCATGGCGGCGGCGATCTGATCAGGCTGCCTGTTCGCCGCGGCTGGCTTTTTTTCGCTCGTGTTCTTTCAGGTGACGCTTGCGCAACCGGATCGATTTTGGCGTGATTTCGACCAGTTCGTCGTCATCAATGAACTCGACGGCGGACTCCAGCGTGAGCTTGATCGGCGTGGTCAGGCGCACGGCTTCATCGGTACCTGACGAACGCACGTTGGTCAGTTGCTTGCCCTTGATCGGGTTGACCACCAGATCATTGTCGCGGGTGTGGATACCGATGATCATGCCTTCGTACAGCTTGTCGCCGGGGGTAACGAACATTCGACCGCGGTCTTCCAGTTTCCACAACGCGTACGCCACGGCTTCGCCATCATCCTGCGAAATCAGCACGCCATTGTGGCGGCCGGGCAGATCGGGCTTGACCGGACCGTAGTCGTCGAAGACGTGACTGATCAGGCCGGTGCCGCGCGTCATGGTCATGAAGTCGGACTGGAAGCCGATCAGGCCACGTGCCGGGATATGGTATTCGAGGCGGGTGCGGCCTTTGCCATCCGACTCCATATTGGTCAATTCGCCGCGTCGGCGGCCAATCTCTTCCATGATCACGCCCTGGTTGGCATCTTCCAGATCGATGGTCAGGTTTTCGTAAGGCTCGCACTTTTCGCCGTTGATCTCTTTGTAGACCACGCGTGGTTTGCCGCAGGCCATTTCAAAGCCTTCGCGACGCATGGTTTCGAGCAGAATGGTCAGATGCAGTTCGCCTCGGCCGGAAACGCGGAATACGTCCGAGTCGCCGGTTTCTTCAACGCGCAGCGCAACGTTTGTCAGCAGTTCCTTGTTCAGGCGCTCGCGAATCTGGCGGCTGGTGACGAATTTGCCTTCGGTGCCAGCCAGCGGAGACGAGTTCACCATGAAGTCCATGTTCAGCGTCGGTTCGTCGACATTGAGTACTGGCAGGCCGATGGGATTGTCCTTGTCGGCAATGGTGACGCCGATGCCGATATCGTCGAGACCGGAAATGATGACGATGTCACCGGCTTCGGCTTCTTCCACCGGCACACGGTCGAGACCCTGAAAGCCGAGCACCTGGTTGATGCGACCACTGGCCACCTGTTCCTCGTGATTCATCACTACCACCATCTGGCCCGGCTTGATGCGACCATTCAGCACGCGGCCAACGCCAAGGCGACCGGTGTAGGTGGAGTAGTCGAGCGCGGCAAGTTGCAGTTGCAGTGGTGCGTCGGGGTTGCCGGTAGGGGCATGTACGTATTTCAGCACCGTCTCGAATAGCGGACGCATATTGTCGGATTCGGTTTTGAGATCAAGCTTGGCAAAGCCGTTCAAGGCTGAAGCGTAGATGATGGGAAAGTCAAGCTGCTCGTCGGTGGCGCCGAGCTTGTCGAACAGATCGAAGGTCTGGTCAACCACCCAATCCGGACGCGCGCCTGGACGGTCTATCTTGTTGATCACGACGATCGGCCTCAAGCCCAGCGCCAGCGCCTTCTTGGTGACAAAGCGTGTCTGCGGCATCGGGCCTTCGACGGCATCGACCAGAAGCAGCACACCGTCGACCATGCCCAGCACGCGCTCTACTTCACCACCGAAGTCGGCGTGGCCCGGGGTGTCGACGATATTGATGTGGGTACCCTCGAAGTCAATCGCGGTGTTCTTCGCGAGAATGGTGATGCCACGCTCTTTTTCCAGATCGTTGCTGTCCATCACGCGCTCGTCAACCTGCTGGTTTTCGCGGAAGGTGCCGGATTGACGCAGCAATTTGTCGACAAGGGTGGTTTTGCCGTGGTCAACGTGGGCAATAATGGCGATGTTTCGGAGAGCGCGGGACATGGGGGGTGCCTGTAAAAATGGGCTGCACGGTTTGTAACTGAGTGGCAGCGAGGGTACATCTAAGGGGCGCGCATTCTAGCACGCCGACCATAACGTTTCCGGGGCAAATTTGGGAGATAAGATGCTGGCAATCATTGGTGGCAGCGGGCTGGATCAGCTTGCCAATCTGAAAATTACCGGTCGCATTGCGGCCAATACCCCCTACGGTGAACCATCAAGTGCACTGACTTACGGCAATATTGCCGGTGAGCGGGTCGTGTTTCTGGCACGGCATGGCGATGCTCACACCATCCCGCCACACTTGATCAACTATCGCGCCAATTTGTGGGCGCTGGTACATGGAGCGCGGGCGGAGAGAATAGTGGCTGTGGCCTCGGTCGGCGGCATCCGCAAGGATTTTGGGCCCGGCGCGGTCGTAGTCCCGCATCAGATTATTGACTACACCCACAGCCGGCAGGCCACCTACATAGACACAAACAATTGCGAAGTGCTGCACGTCGACTTCACGCACCCGTACGACAGAGAGCTGCGAAAAGCCTTGCTCAGAGCTGGCAATCATGCCGGCACATCGATCTTTGACGGCGCGGTCTATGCGTCGACGCAGGGACCGCGCCTTGAAACTGCGGCAGAAATCGACCGGTTGGAACGGGACGGGGCCGATATCGTCGGCATGACAGGTATGCCGGAAGCAGTTTTGGCACGCGAACTAGGTGTGCCCTATGCCGCAGTGTGTGTCGTTGCCAATGGTGCTGCCGGGCGCGCCGAGAGCCGCGACGGCATTGTGTTGGCCGATACTGAGGCGCTGTTGCTGCAGGGGATGGAGCGCGTGCGCAAGCTGCTGGAGACGATTTGCCGTGAAGGGAGTTCGAAATGATTCGGGATGTCTTGCGCATGGGCGACCCCCGCTTGCTGAAAATCGCCAAACCTGTCGTCGGATTTGGTACCCCGGAACTGGGCGCACTGATCACCGATATGCTCGATACCATGCGGCATCTTGATGGCGTGGGCTTGGCAGCTCCACAGATCGGTATCGATTTGCGCCTGGTGATCTTCGGTTTTGAATCCAGCGCCCGCTATCCCGATGCGCCGGAAATCCCCTTTACGGTGCTGATCAATCCCTTGCTCGAGCCATTGTCCGACGAAGAGGAAGATGGCTGGGAAGGTTGCCTGTCCGTGCCCGGCATGCGCGGGATGGTGCCGCGTTTCACACGCTTACGCTATCGCGGGTTTGATGAGACCGGTGCGGCAATTGATCGAACGGTGCAGGACTTCCATGCAAGGGTGGTACAGCACGAATGCGACCATCTTGATGGCGTGCTTTATCCCATGAGAGTGCGCGACTTCAGCCGTTTCGGCTTTACCGAAGAGCTGTTCCCCGATGGTTCGGTCGCGGGGGAAGACTAGCGATCAAACGGTCAGTACATCCAGCAGCTCTTGCTCCAGGCGTACCAGGGTCGAGGTCTTGGAGAGTTCGTCGCCAGTGATCAGGAAGCTGTCTTCGACACGCTCGCCGAGCGTCGCAATTTTTGCTGTCTGCACCGCAATGCCATGTTGCGCCAGCGTGCGCGCAACAGCGAACAGCAGGCCGGGGCGATCCGACGCCGTGATCGACATCAGGTAGCGGTTGCCGCGTTCGTCGGCTCGTATCTCGATCTGCGGTTGGACCGGAAAGTTCTTGACGTGCCGTGACAGGCGGCCGCGTACCGGCTCTTCCAGCGGCGGCGGGTTCTTCAGCAACTCAACCAGGTCGTGCTCTATCAGCGCGATCATGTCGCGGTAGGGCAGCTGGTCGAGCGGATCGAACAGCACGAAACTGTCCAGCGCATAACCGTGCTGCGTGGTGTGGATCTTGGCGTCGTAAATCGAATAGCCGAGCTTGGCAAAGTAGCCGCACAAACGCGCAAACAGGTCTGGCTGGTCGGGTATGTACACCATGACCTGCAGGCCTTCGCCGATCGGGTTGTCGCGGGCAAGCACCACCGGCGTTGTTGCTGTCGGCCGGAAGTAGAGCATGCGAGTATGCCAGGCAATCTCGTCAGCATCGTGACGGAGGAAATAGGCCGTATCGAGATGCTGCCACAAGGGGCTTTCGATATCGGAAGCGAGGCCGCGGGCGCGCAACAGGCGACGAGCCTCTTCCTGCCGTTCTGCCAGGCCGGCCATTTCGAGCGGCGCCTTTCCGCGCAGGCGTTGCAGCGTTGCTCGGTACAGGTCTTCCAGCAGTTTGCCTTTCCAGGCGTTCCATACCTTGGGGCTGGTGCCGCGGATATCGGCTACCGTCAGGAGATACAAGGCTGTCAGCCGACGTTCGTTTTTGACGATCCTGGCAAAGGCATTGATGATGGCCGGGTCCGACAGATCCTGTTTCTGGGCGATGGTGGACATGGTCAGATGCGTCTTGACGAGGAACACGACCAGCGCGGTATTTTCATTGCTGAGTCCGTGCTCGCGGCAGAAACGGCGGGCATCCGTCATGCCCAGTGTTGAGTGATCGCCACCCCGGCCTTTGGCGATATCGTGAAACAGCGCAGCTACGTAGAGCAGCCAGCGATCATTGAATGCGGTGATCAAGCGGGTGCATAAGGGGTATTCGTGGGCAAATTCGGTCATCGAAAAGCGGCGCAGATTGCGTACCACCTGCATGATGTGCTGGTCGACCGTATAGACGTGAAACAGGTCATGCTGCATCTGGCCGACGATTCGGCCAAAGGCAGGAATGTAGTGGCCGAGGATGTCGTACTGGTTCATCCGCCGCAGCTCATGTATCAGATGTTCCTGCTGGAATATCTGAATGAACAGCTGGCGATTTTCAGGGGTATTGCGGAATTTTGCATTGATGCTCTTGCGCGCTTGCCACAGCGCGCGCAAGGTGGATGCCGTCATGCCCTTGAGCTCATGGTGCTGTTGCATGGTGACGAAAGCGCGCAGCACCGCCGTTGGCTGCTGTTCGAACAGGGCAGGGTTCCTCAGGTCAAGCAGGTCGCTGACCATCTGGAACTCTTTGTCGATGACCCGAGGCTTGATCTGTTTTGGCGGCAACAGTTCCGACTCGAGGTTCTGTACTACCAGCGTATTCAGCTGGGTCACCAGTTTTGCGTTCCGATAGTAGCGTTGCATCAATACTTCGGAAGCGCGTTTGGTCGGAGTTTTCGCCAGGCCAAAGGCCTTGGCCAGCCCCTCCTGATGATCGAACAGCAGTCGATCTTCACGACGGCCGACCAGCAGATGCAGACGCACGCGTACCTGTCGCAAAAACTCTTCGGCACGTTTCAGTTGCCTCACTTCTTCGTTGGTGGCAAGTCCGTGTGCGGCCAGATCACGCCAGGGTCGGCCCAGCCCCCTTGTGCGCGCAGCCCACATGATGATCTGAAGATCGCGTTGTCCGCCCGGGCTTTCCTTGCAGTTGGGTTCGAGGCTGTAGGGCGTGTCATTGTGGCGCGAATAGCGCTGCGCCTGCTCCAGCTGTTTGGCCTTGAGGAAGGTGAGCGGATCAATCTGCGTACCGAGCTGTTTTTCCAGTTCGGAAAACAGCTTGCGGCTACCCGACAAATATCTGGCCTCAAGCAAGGCGGTCTGGACTGTAATGTCGCGCGAAGCTTCCTCCAGGCATTGTTCCGGCGTACGCACACTGTGGCCGACATCAAGGCCGATATCCCAGAACAGGCCGATGAGCGTCTCAATCTTGGCTGCGGAAGCGGGTTCCAAGCCTTCCGGCGCAAGAAGCAGAAGATCGACGTCAGATGCCGGGTATAGCTCTCCGCGGCCATAGCCACCTACGGCGACGAGAGACATCGTTTTTGGCATGCCGAGCTGTTTCCATAGCTCACGCAACACGGTATCGACCAGGCGGGTTCGTCCCTTAAGCAGTTGGCCGGCGTTTGCCGTTTTCCGGTACGAGGCAATCAGCGCCTCGTTGCCCTGCTTCAATTGGTCGCGCAGTGATGCCAGGATGAGCTGCGAGTTTTCGGCCCGGCTCATTTACTTGATGGTTGCGCCAGTGATTTTCGTCGATTCTGGTTGTGGTGCCGCACCTGCCGACATGGTCAGTACCTCGTGGCCCGTTTCCGTGACCAGGATGGTGTGCTCCCACTGTGCAGACAGGCTACGGTCGCGCGTGACGATGGTCCAGCCATCGGGCAGTTCGGAGATTGCGGCCTTGCCCGCGTTGATCATGGGCTCGATGGTGAAGATCATGCCCGGAACCAGCTCCATCCCCGTGCCAGCCACGCCGTAATGCAGGACCTGAGGTTCTTCATGAAAAACGCTGCCAATACCATGCCCGCAGAATTCGCGGACGACAGAAAAGCCGTTTTTCTCCGCATGACGCTGGATGACTGCGCCAATGTCACCCAGGCGGGCTCCCGGTCTGACTTTCGATATACCCAGCCACATGCAATCAAAGGCGATATTGGTCAGTCGCTTTGCCAGTATTGAGGCGTCACCGAGGATGAATGTACGGCTGGTGTCGCCGTGATAGCCGTCCTTGATGGTGGTGATATCGAGATTGACAATGTCGCCGTTCTTGAGCGGCCGATCAGCCGGAATGCCATGGCAGACAACATGGTTGATCGACGTACAAATTGACTTGGGGAAGGGCGTGTAGCCCGGCGGGGCATAGTTCAACGGCGCAGGGATGCAACCTTGAACGTCAACCATGTAGTCGTGGCAAAGCTTGTCCAGCTCCTGAGTTTTGACGCCGGGCCGGACGTAAGGTGTGATGTAGTCAAGCACCTCGCCGGCAAGGCGGCCGGCAACGCGCATTTTTTCTATTTCATCGGCTGATTTGAGGGTGACGCTCATGGCGAATATTTCATGTAGTCGGGGTGGCGCATTTTAACCTGTGAGCGTCGTTCGAATTTTCTGTTGACGGCAGAATGCGCGTTGATTCATCTCCTCGGGATCACTGGTCCAAGTGCATGCTTGGCGCGATGTCGCCCTTGAAGCAGTGATTCGGCGGCCAAGGGATGCGGTTGCACTCGTGTAAAATTTGACCTTTGGCAATTGAGTGCAGTTTATGTCCGGCAATACATTCGGCAAGCTTTTCAGCGTGACCTCCTTCGGCGAGTCTCATGGCCCGGCCATCGGTTGTGTGATTGATGGCTGCCCACCGGGGATGCAGTTGACCGAGGCGGATATTCAGGCCGAACTGGATCGACGCAAGCCGGGGACATCGCGTCACGTGACCCAGCGCCGCGAGCCGGATACAGTGGAAATCCTTTCCGGCGTTTTCGAGGGCAGAACCACCGGCACCCCGATTGCTTTGCTGATTCGCAATCAGGACCAGCGCAGCAAGGATTACAACAATATCGCTGCATCGTTTCGTCCCGGGCATGCCGATTACGTGTATCTGCAAAAATACGGCCTGCGAGATCACCGTGGTGGTGGTCGCTCGTCGGCGCGTGAGACCGCAGTGCGGGTTGCAGCAGGCGCTGTCGCGAAAAAGTGGCTTGGTGAGCGTTTCGGTATTCGCATTCGCGGGTTCATGTCACAGTTGGGGCCGAAGGCAATCCCTTTTGTTGATTGGGCTGCTGTCGCTGAGAACCCGTTTTATGCGCCAAATGCAGCGATTGTTCCGGAGTTGGAGGCGTTCATGGATGCCTTGCGCAAATCCGGTGACTCGGTTGGGGCAAGGATTTCGGTAGTTGCGGAGGGTTTGCCTGTGGGATGGGGGCAGCCCGTTTACGATCGTCTTGATGCCCAGATCGCTTATGCGATGATGAGTATCAATGCCGTCAAGGGCGTTGAAATCGGTTCCGGTTTCGCTTCCGTGACTGAACCGGGAAGTATCCACGGCGACGAGATGTCGCCACAGGGCTTCCTGTCGAATCATGCAGGCGGGATCCTTGGCGGGATTTCTACGGGACAGGACATTACGGTCAGCATTGCTGTCAAACCGACTTCCAGCATGCGACTCCCGCGCCAATCGATTGACGCCAGCGGCAGCCCTGCTGTCGTCGAGACTCACGGCCGGCATGACCCCTGCGTAGGCATTCGTGCCACGCCCATCGCGGAAGCCATGCTGGCACTTGTCCTGATTGATGCCGCCCTGATCCATCGTGCCCAATGTGGCGATGTGGTATCGCCACTGAAACCCATTCCTGCAAGCGCTCGCGGCACGTCGCAAGACTGATTTGTCGGTTCCTGCGTTGCTTCCATACTGGCGGCTGTCGACCTGGTATTTCCTTTACTTCGGCTTCGTTGGTTGCTTCCTGCCGTACTTCAGCCTGCACCTGAATTCGATCGGGCTTGATGCGTGGCATATCGGCGTGGTCATGGCAGCCATGCCCATGATGCGGCTTCTGGCACCCGCATTCTGGGGCGCCATTGCCGATCGGCTCGGAAAAAAAGCGGTACTGGTGCGCAACTCCATGCTGGTCAGTGCACTGGCTTTTTCCGGTTTCCTGCTGACGAACAACTTTATTGCCCTGGTCGCCATCATGTTGGTGATGTCGATGTTCTGGAGTGCTTCGTTGCCGTTGGTGGAGGCTTTGACACTGGGGCATCTGCGAAATGCTACCGAGCGCTATGGGAGCGTGCGACTGTGGGGTTCTGTCGGCTTCATTGTCGCGGTGCAGGGAAGTGGCTTGCTGCTGGGCTGGCTGCCACTGGATGCGATTCTCTGGGTTTCCCTTGGCCTGCTGCTGGCCGCATCGGCAAGCGCCGCATACATTCCCGACACCGAAATACTTCCTTACCATCGTGATGCCGGCCCGCTAAGCAAGGCTTTGCTCCAACCAAAAGTAGTTGCATTGCTGCTGGCGGGTTTCCTGATGTCGGTGGCGCATTCGCCGCTCTATACGTTTTATTCAATGCACCTCGTGGGACATGGATATGGGAAAGGTTCGGTGGGTGCGCTCTGGTCTTTGGGAGTTATTGCCGAAATAGGGGTATTTGCCTGGATGCCCAAGCTGATGGCGAGCGGCTCTTTACGCAAGATACTCGCAGCCTGCTTTTTGTTGGCAGCACTGCGCTTTGCTTTGATCGGGTGGTTGATGGATTCGCCGCTGATTGCGGTGTTTGCCCAGTTGCTGCATGGAGCGTCATTTGGTGCGCATCATGCAGCAAGCATTACGGCATTGAACAAATGGTTCTCACCTCGGCAGCAAGGAACCGTGCAGTCGCTGTTCGGCAGCATTTCCTATGGTGCAGGTGGTGTGTTTGGTGGCGTGTTTTCCGGCTACAGTTGGGATGCGTACGGGGCCAGTATCACCTATTCGGGCGCAGCGCTATTTGCCTTGCTTGGACTGCTCTTGATCTGGTTTGGAGTTTCGGGCGAAGACGGCCAACTGGAGCGGTCTGGCGCCATTGATGTGCGATAATCATCGCTTGATTAGTTGCAGTTTTAGTCAGGCTCCAATTCATGATAAAGACGCTCTACGACAAGCTTTGGGAAAGTCATGTAGTCCACGTGGAAGACGATGGCACGACGCTACTTTACATAGATCGTCACCTGGTCCATGAGGTCACCAGCCCTCAGGCTTTTGAGGGACTGAAGCTCGCCGGCCGCAAGCCATGGCGGGTGTCGTCGATCGTGGCTACGGCCGATCACAACACCCCGACCAAGGAGTGGGAGAAGGGTATCGAAGACCCAATCTCGCGTTTGCAGGTCGAAACGCTTGATGCCAATATCCGGGAGTCTGGCGCGCTTGTGTATTTTCCGTTCCGAGACAAGGGGCAGGGAATTGTGCATGTGGTCGGCCCCGAAATCGGCGCCACGCTGCCGGGGATGACGGTGGTTTGCGGAGACTCCCATACCAGTACTCACGGCGCATTTGCCTGTCTGGCTCACGGCATAGGGACTTCGGAGGTGGAGCATGTCCTGGCCACACAATGTCTGTTGCAAAAGAAATCCAAAAGCATGCTGGTGCGCTTTGATGGCGCGCTGGGCAGGGGCGTCACAGCCAAGGACATGGTACTGGCATTTATAGGCAGGATAGGTACTGCCGGTGGAACGGGCTATGCCATTGAATTTTCCGGTTCGGCGATTCGTGGTTTGTCAATGGAAAGCCGGATGACAATCTGCAATATGGCGATCGAGGCTGGCGCACGCGTCGGTTTCGTCGCTGTTGACGAAACCACAGTGGCTTACCTTAAGGGTAGGCCGTTTGCGCCAAAGGGGGCGACGTGGGATCGAGCCGAGGCCTACTGGCGTACGCTGGTGTCTGATCAGGGAGCCTCCTTTGACAGCGTGGTGGATATTGACGTGTCTCGCATTGAACCTCAAGTTACCTGGGGTACCTCGCCAGAAATGGTTGTGTCGGTAACCGGAACGGTACCTGCACCGGAAGACTTTTCCGATCCGGTCAGGCGCGAGGGTGTTGAACGAGCCTTGCAGTACATGGGGCTGACACCGCGTACCCCGATCAACAAGATTCCCATCGACAAGGTATTCATCGGTTCCTGCACAAATTCACGGATAGAAGATCTGCGAGAAGCGGCTTCGATCGTCAAGGGACGCCGCGTTGCGCCCACTGTCAAGCTTGCCTTGGTGGTTCCAGGTTCAGGCCTCGTCAAACGCCAAGCCGAAGCCGAAGGTCTGGACAAGGTGTTTGTTGCGGCCGGTTTCGAGTGGCGCGAACCAGGGTGCTCGATGTGTCTGGCAATGAATGCGGATCGACTGGAGCCGGGGGAGCGCTGCGCCTCGACTTCCAACCGCAATTTCGAGGGGCGGCAGGGGGTTGGCGGTCGAACCCACCTCGTCAGCCCGGCGATGGCTGCGACAGCGGCTATCGCGGGGCATTTTGCCGATGTACGCGATCTAATCTGACGGAGATATCAACAAATGAAAAACCTGAAGGCCATCGTCGTATTGTTCGGACTTTCCGTTTTTGCGCTCGCCGGTTGCAACACCATGCGTGGTGTTGGCCAGGACATCGAAAAGGGCGGCGAGGTCATTCAAAAGGCGGCCAGCAAGTAATGCAAAAGTTCGTACAACTTGATGGTTTGGTGGCACCGCTCGATCGTGCCAATGTTGACACTGATGCCATTATTCCGAAACAGTTTCTCAAGTCGATCAAGCGCAGTGGCTTCGGTCCCAATGCATTTGACGAGTGGCGCTATCTCGACCATGGCGAGCCGGGAATGGATAACAGCAAGCGTGCCAAAAACCCTGATTTTGTCCTGAATCAGCCCCGCTATGTGGGCGCGTCCATTCTGTTGGTTCGTGAAAACTTCGGTTGCGGCTCATCGCGTGAACATGCCCCATGGGCGCTTGAAGACATGGGATTTCGAGTTCTTCTTGGCCCCAGCTTCGCCGATATATTTTTCACCAATTGCTTCAAGAACGGCTTGTTGCCGATTTGCCTGCCCGTCGCCGAGATTGACGCGTTGTTTGCTCAGGCGTTGGCAATTCCTGGCTACAAGTTGCGAATCGACCTTGAAGCGCAAACGGTGACACGTGCCGACGGCAAGGTCATTCACTTTGATGTCGATACGTTCCGAAAATATTGCCTTCTCAATGGTTTTGACGACATTGGCCTGACGCTGTGCCGATCCGAAAAAATCAAAGAATTCGAGGCTCGCCGCCGCATCGACCAACCTTGGTTATTTTCCTGAAAGAAGATATTGAATGAAGATTTGCGTATTGCCTGGAGATGGCATCGGTCCCGAAATCATTGTCGAAGCCGTGCGGGTATTGAAGGCACTTGGTCTGGCATTTGAGATGGAAGAGGCTCCCGTCGGGGGTGCCGGTTACAGGGCCTTGGGGCATCCATTGCCTGAAAGTACGCTGGCGTTGGCAAAAGCGTCGGATGCCATTCTGTTTGGCGCGGTGGGTGACTTCAGTCTTGATAGCTTACCGCGTGAACTGCGCCCCGAGCAGGCTATTCTCGGCTTGAGAAAAGAACTGAACCTTTTTGCCAACTTTCGTCCCGCGCTGGTTTATCCGGAGCTTGTTGATGCGTCGTCGCTCAAGCCCGAGGTTATTTCGGGGCTGGATATCCTGATTATTCGGGAGCTGACGGGTGATATTTATTTCGGCAAGCCACGCGGCATTCGTACGTTGGAGAGTGGTGAACGCGAAGGGTTCGACACAATGCGATATTCCGAATCGGAAATTCGGAGGGTGTTGCGGGTCGGGTTTGATGCAGCTCGCAAGCGCAGCAAGCGACTATGTTCGGTGGACAAGGCGAATGTCCTTGACACAATGCAATTGTGGCGCGAAGTGGCTGTCGAGGTTGGCAAGGAGTATCCGGATGTTGAGTTGTCACATCAGTATGTCGACAACGCTGCGATGCAATTGCTGAAGAACCCCAAACAATTTGACGTGATCGTCACGGGCAACATGTTCGGGGATATTCTTTCTGATGAAGCATCGATGTTGACTGGCTCCATTGGCATGCTTCCCTCAGCGTCACTGAACGAAAACAACTTCGGCCTGTATGAACCTATCCACGGTTCCGCTCCCGACATCGCAGGCAAGGGTATTGCCAATCCGCTTGCGACCATTCTTTCTGCAGCGATGATGTTGCGTTTCAGTTTCAATCATATTGAAGCTGCTGATCGTATCGAGGCAGCAGTCAAAAGGGTGCTTGCGCAAGGCTTCCGTACGGGCGATATCATCGAACCTGGAATGAAGGCGATCGGTACACGGGAGATGGGCGACGCGGTTCTGGCAGCATTAAACTGAATTTGACAAAGAGATGAAGATGAAGCGAGTAGGCCTAGTTGGTTGGCGCGGAATGGTGGGTTCGGTCCTCATGCAACGCATGCGGGAAGAAGGTGACTTTGCCTTGATCGAGCCGGTCTTTTTTACAACGTCAAGTGTCGGTGGGACTGGGCCGGATATCGGATTGCAGGTTTGCCCGCTGAAAGACGCCAGAAGCGTCGATGCGCTCAAAGAGATGGATGTCATTCTCTCCTGTCAGGGGGGCGACTATACGACTGAAGTATTTCCTAAACTGCGTGCTGCCGGCTGGAATGGCTACTGGATTGATGCTGCCTCGACGCTCCGCATGGCGGATGATGCAATTATCATCCTTGATCCTGTTAACCTTGATTTGATCAAGCAAGGCGTTGCATCCGGCATCAAAAATTACATTGGTGGAAACTGCACCGTGTCACTGATGCTTATGGCACTTGGCGGCCTGTTTGAAACAGGCGCTATCGAGTGGATGACATCCATGACCTATCAAGCGGCATCCGGTGCAGGGGCGCAAAATATGCGCGAATTGCTGAGCCAGATGGGGGAGGCGCATCGCGTAGCGAAATCCTTGCTGGATGATCCGGCATCCGCGATTCTTGATATTGATCGTGAAGTGGCAGGCATACTGCGCGATGATCGTTTTCCCACCGACAACTTTGGGGTACCACTTGCCGGATCATTGATCCCGTGGATCGACAAGGATCTCGGCAATGGGCAAAGCAAAGAGGAATGGAAGGGGCAGGCAGAAACCAACAAGATTCTTGGGTTAGCCAACTCTCCCGTTCCAGTGGATGGTTTGTGCGTCCGCATTGGCGCAATGCGCTGTCACTCACAGGCGCTCACGATCAAGCTTAAGCGAGACATCCCCATCGACGAAATTGAAGGCATGCTGTCAGCACACAACGAATGGGTAAAAGTGATCCCGAATGAGCGAACCGCCACTTTGCGCGAGTTGACGCCGGTAAAAGTGACGGGAACGCTGTCTGTTCCAGTGGGAAGGTTGCGCAAGCTTTCGATGGGAAGCCAGTACCTGTCGGCGTTTACGGTCGGTGACCAGCTTTTGTGGGGTGCCGCAGAACCATTGCGACGCATGCTGAGAATACTTGTCGAGTAACACGCTTGCCACACTGGTTTTGATTTGATGTGCAGGATGAGCTTGCATCGCTAAGGCCATGATGTTATTTTGATTACTAGTAACGTATTCCCTACGGGGGGCACCGTGCAGAGAAATAAAAAACACAATGTTTGGCAACGTACTTTAATTGCGACCGCAGTAACAGGGGCTTTGCTGGCCGCTCCGTTCTCGGCGAACGCGGCCGGAATGGGCAAAATTACTGTTCTTTCTGCACTCGGGCAGCCGCTGAGGGCGGAGCTTGATGTCAGCGCGTCCAAAGACGAGCTCAGTTCCCTGGCAGCGCGCGTTGCGCCGACTGAGGCGTTTCGCCAAGCTAATCTGGAATATGCGGACGTTTTGTCTACCGTACGATTCGTCCTGGACAAGCGCCCCGATGGAAGGCCTTACTTCAAGATTCAAACTGATCGCGCTGTCAATGATCCCTTCATTGATTTTCTGGTTGAATTGAGCTGGTCTTCCGGTAGGTTGGTAAGGGAATATGCCTTCTTGCTAGACCCCCCCGATTTGAAGTCGGACACTGTCCCAGCGGTCGTCAATGCACCGTCGCAGGACCTGCCTTCAAGTACTCTGTCGGCTGACGATGCGCCCAAGATACCAAGTGTCGTCAAGAAGGAGGGCGTTTCTTCGGTTGGCAAACAGGCATCGAAGGCCAAAGTTGCAACTGAACTGCCGGCTTCCAGCGAGGACTCCGGCAATACCCGTGCGGTGAAAGTTGGCGACACTCTGGGAAAAATTGCAGCTGAAACTGTTCCTGAAGGAGTAACGCTGGATCAGATGCTGGTGGCGCTGTTCAACAACAATCGGGAAGCGTTTGTCGGCAACAACATGAATCGCCTGCGTGCAGGGAAGATTCTTGCGATTCCGGAAGCCGAAAAAATTGCCTCGGTACCCAGTGGAGAAGCGCGGAAGATTGTGATTGCGCAATCGGCAGATTTCAATGCTTACCGTAATAGCCTTGCCTCATCAATGGCTGAACAGAAGCCGGTTGAGCAGCGGGCGGAACAGAGAAGTAGCGGAAAGATTGCACCAAAAATTGAAGACAAAACCGCATTGGCGGATGGTCGAGACAAACTGCAAGTATCGAAAAGCGAAACAGGGGCAAAGGCAGGCAAAGGCAAGTTGAGTGAGGAAGACCTAGTTGCACGCGACAAGGCGTTGAAAGAGGCAAACAGTCGAATTTCTGAATTGGAGAAGAATCTAACCGACCTCAAAAAACTGGCCGAGCTGAAGAGTCAGGCTGCTGCTGACGCACAAAAGGCCGCTTCAACGACAGTTCAAGTCAACGCTGCGGATACAGCACCCGTAGCAGTGGCGGTCAATGCCGCCCCGCCGGCGATATCCGCTGTTGCCGATATCAAATCCTCGGCTCCTGCCATTTCAGCTGGTGCCGCAACGCCGGCTGGCGAAATGCCGAAGCCAAAGGCAAAGAAAAAGAAGTTTATTCCGTCCCCGCCGCCTCCCGAACCCAGCTTCCTTGAGCAAAATTTACTGCTGGTTTATGGAGCAGGGGGATTGCTCTCCGCTGTTTTGGGCTTTCTTGGTTTCCGAGTCTGGAAGCGCAAGCGCAATGAAGCCAAAAGCTTTACTGCAAGTGACATAGCCGCGAATTCTGTGTTTGGCTCGGTCGCGACTAGCGAAAGCATTGATACATCCGCATCGTCACAAACTGATTTTGGGCATTCGACTATTGATGAGATTGACACAAGCAAGGAAGGCGTTGATCCGATTCAGGAAGCCGAGGTATACATGGCTTATGGTCGGGATGGACAGGCTGAAGATATCCTGCTTGACGCGTTGCAGAAGGATCCTGATAACCAAGCAGTACAGCTGAAGCTTTTGGAAATCTACGCCGGTCGCAAGAGTGTCCCCCAGTTCAATGCAGTCGCAACAGATCTGAATCGAGTTTCAGGTGGGGCAGGCCTCGAGTGGGAAAAGGCGGCGGCTTTGGGGCAGGTTGTCGATCCATCAAATCCACTGTATGGTGCGGCCAGCGTGCCTCAGGCGGAACATGAGCAGACTGTCGTGATGGGCGCTAGTGAATCAGAGCCATCCATGGAAGCTACGATGGTGATGCAAGCGCCGCCAGCGCAGGAGGCGCCCGCAGTAGTTGACGATGCGCCCAGCGTTATGGATTTCGATTTGGATATTGGCGGTGGGGAGAGTATCAGTGCTCCTGCAGTTGAAGCAGCCTCCAGTCCAGTGGACATGGATTTCGACCTTGATCTCGGTTCCAGTCAGCCCGCCACAGAAGGGGAGGGGAATTCGATTGATTTTGATATTGCCGCATCGGATATCACGACGCCTGCAGTTGACGGAGTGTCGTTATCAGAGCCTGCCGCCGCTGGAATGGATTTCAATTTCGACATCGGGGACGCTGCAGTCGGCGACTCCACAACGCCGTCAGCGCCGCCCCTTGATTTGTCCGACATAAGCCTTGATTTGGGTGAGCCTGCGCTTGCGGTCGACTCGTCCGAAGTTGCAACAAAGCTTGAGCTTGCTCAAGCGTATGAGGAAATGGGCGATAACGAAGGCGCCCGCGAATTATTGCAGGAAGTCATTGCCGAGGGCTCCACCGCGCAGCAGGAAGCAGCCAGAGCCAAGTTGTCAAAGCTGGGCTGATATTTCATGTTGCCGAATGCGGATTTCCGCATTCGGCAATTGTGGCCATGTTGCTACATCCGGCTTCTTTCTTGTTTGCTTGGTCGTGTTTTCTGGTTTTATTCCAGAGCATGAACTTGAGTTTGCTTCTTCCAGTTGCCGCTTTGGCTATGTTGGCAGCGATAGCGTTATCTCATCGGATGTTTTTTGCCATGCTGAGGCGTTCAAGGTGGCTTTTGCTGACTATGTGCGTCCTGTTTGCAACCATGACGCCGGGAGTATTGCTTTCACCCCCTTGGAGCCTTGGTGTCGTAACAAATGAGGGCCTTGAAGCTGCTCTTGAGCAGACGCTTCGACTGACATCAATGCTTGCTTTGGTTGCCTTTATTTTTTCGGCGCTTGGCCGATCTGCAATCATTGCCGGAATTCATGCTTGGTTGCTTCCCCTGAAATGGATTGGATTCAATCGTGATGCCATTGCGTTGCGTCTCATGTTGACACTAGACTTTATGACTAGCGATAAGCGGAGATGGGACGAGTTTTTATATTTACCCGCGCAAGAGTCGGCGCTGCCCATCTCGCTTCCCGCAATGAAAATTCGTGTGGCTGATGTAATTTTTTCAAGCACTATGGCGACGATTGTCGTGATGTTCTGGGGAACATCATGAGGATAGCAATGGGTGTGGAATACGATGGATCTCGATTTCATGGCTGGCAGTCGCAGCCCGATGGCGAGACTGTTCAGAGCCAATTGGAAAAAGCCATATCTGTTATTGCCGGCAGTTCGGTCAAGGTCGCAGCAGCGGGGCGAACGGATAGTGGTGTGCATGCGCTGGAACAAGTCGCGCATTTTGATACCGATGCAGCCCGTCCGCTTCAGGCTTGGGTTCGTGGCGTCAATAGCCATCTTCCCTCGGCAATAGCGGTGCGCTGGGCGGTCGAAGTGCACAGCGAATTTCACGCCCGATTTTCAGCAATATCGCGCAGCTATCGCTATATATTGCTTAATCATCCAGTTCGTCCTGCCGTGTGCCATGGGCGTGTTGGTTGGTTTCATCGACCGCTGAACACGGATGCCATGCGGGACGCTGCTCAATTATTGGTTGGTGAACACGACTTTACTTCGTTTCGATCATCTGAATGCCAAGCCAGTTCCCCGATAAAGAAATTGCACAAAGCAGAAATATTCCGCGATGGTGAGACTGTTGTTTTTGATTTTTGTGCGGGAGGTTTCCTGCATCATATGGTACGGAACATTGTTGGTTCATTGCTTTGGATCGGCTACGGGAAAGAACAGGAAAAATGGCTGGGTGATCTGCTCATTGCTCGAGATCGAACTCTTGCAGCCCCGACATTTCCACCGGACGGGTTATATTTTGTCGGCGCGGAATATGAAAAACGCTGGGCTTTGCCTCAAATGGTGATGTTTGATCGTATGATGCCCGCTCTGAATTTACTTCGACAACAAAGATGCGTACCAGAATCAAGATCTGTGGATTGACGCGGGAGCAGGATGTTGATGCGGCAATAGCGGCTGGCGTAGATGCCGTTGGGTTTGTCTTTTATCCGCCTAGCCCCAGGTTCCTGGCCTTGGATCAAGCTTTGGCGCTGGTTTCTCACGTACCGCCCTTTGTTTCTAAAGTGGCGCTGTTCGTCAACGAAGGCAAGTCTGCTGTCGAAGCCATATTGTCCAAAATTCCCGTCGATATGCTTCAATTTCACGGCGAAGAAGATGATCAATATTGTGCCAGTTTCGACAAACCCTTCCTCAAGGTTGCCAGGGTAAAGTCCGGGATCGATCTGTTAGAATTTGCAAGGTCTTATCCTTCTGCCGCTGGTCTTTTACTGGATTCCCATGTCGAAGGTTACGGCGGTGAAGGAAAGATGTTCGACTGGTCTGTCATCCCCTCAAAACTACCATTGCCAATGATTTTGTCTGGAGGCCTTCACAGCGGAAATGTCTCCGTTGCGATAGGGAAAACCAAGCCATGGGCAGTTGATGTGAGCAGTGGAGTTGAGTCGAGCAAGGGCATCAAGGATGCCGCAAAAATCGCCGATTTCATAGCGGCCGTAAAACATGCAGACAGCTTATCAATTCCCTGACGCGCAGGGCCACTTTGGCCAATATGGTGGCGTATTCGTCTCTGAAACTCTGATTCCAGCGCTTGACGAATTGCGAGACGCATATTCGAAAGCGCAAAACGACCCGTCATTTATCGCCGAGTTTCAGTACGACCTCAAGCACTATGTTGGTCGTCCCAGTCCTGTGTATCACGCGAAGCGATGGTCCGGTTTGCTGGGAGGGGCCCAGATTTACCTGAAACGGGAAGATCTCAACCATACCGGCGCGCATAAGATAAATAATTGCATTGGTCAGGCCATTCTAGCTCGTCGCATGGGAAAACCGCGTGTAATCGCCGAGACCGGCGCCGGACAGCATGGTGTTGCAACGGCAACTATCGCTGCCAGATACGGCCTGGAGTGCGTGGTCTACATGGGTTCCGAGGACGTCAAGCGTCAAGCGGCGAACGTATATCGGATGAAGCTTTTGGGTGCAACTGTTGTTCCGGTAGAGAGTGGATCCAAAACACTGAAGGATGCTCTCAACGAGGCGATGCGTGATTGGGTGACTAATGTCGCCAACACCTTTTACATCATCGGGACTGTGGCAGGGCCCCATCCATACCCGATGATGGTTCGGGATTTTCAGTCGGTTATTGGCGATGAGTGCAAGGTTCAGTTGCCGGAAATGATTGGACGACAACCGGATGCAGTGATTGCCTGCGTGGGTGGCGGCTCAAATGCCATGGGCATTTTTTATCCTTATATCAATACGAGCAATGTACGGTTGATAGGTGTTGAGGCCGCTGGTCATGGCATTGAAAGTGGCAAACACTCTGCGTCATTGACGGCTGGTCGGCCCGGAGTGTTGCATGGGAATCGCACCTATCTGTTGCAGGATGAAAATGGACAGATCATCGAGACGCACTCGATTTCTGCGGGGCTCGACTACCCTGGCGTAGGGCCCGAGCATGCTTGGCTAAAGGACTCCGGGCGTGCAGAGTATGTAACCGTGACAGATGATGAAGCGCTTGGCGCTTTTCATGATCTTTGCCGAATAGAGGGGATTATTCCCGCGCTTGAGTCGTCTCATGCCTTGGCCTATGCCGCCCGACTCGCCCCATCACTGGATAAGAACAAGGCATTGCTTGTGAATCTTTCGGGACGGGGCGACAAAGATATGCACACCGTCGCCGAAAAATCAGGGTTGGTTTTTTAGCCATGTCACGAATTCAAGAAACATTTGCAAGACTGATGTCCGAGCAACGAAAGGCGCTGGTACCTTTCATTACTGCTGGCGATCCCGATGGCGATAGCACACTCCCTCTTCTGCGGGCTTTGGTCGCTGGAGGTGCAGATATCATTGAAATCGGGGTACCATTTTCTGATCCGATGGCTGATGGGCCGACGATTCAGCGAGCTTCCGAACGTGCATTGGCCAAAGGCATGACGCTCCCTCGGGTTCTGAGTATTGCAAAGGAATTTCGATCTGAAAACAGCCAGACGCCGCTGGTCTTGATGGGTTACGCCAACCCTGTAGAGGCCTACGGTCGCGAAAGGTTTGCCAAGGATGCAAAATCATCAGGCATTGATGGCATATTGACGGTGGACTATCCACCCGAAGAGTGTGGGGAGTTTGCCGAAATTTTGAAGCGGGTAGGCCTAGATCCGATATTTTTGCTGGCCCCGACCTCAACGGAAAGACGATTTTCGCAAGTTGCCAGTCTGGGAAGCGGTTACATTTATTACGTCTCGCTAAAAGGTGTTACCGGCGCAGGAAATCTTGACCTTGACGAAGTGACGAGCAGGATTCCTAGTATTCGTGCAAAGGTCGGTATGCCTGTGGCGGTAGGATTCGGTATTCGTGATGGCTCTAGCGCGGCACGAATAGCTTCGGTGGCCGACGCCGTCGTGATCGGCAGCCGAATCATTGAAGAGATTGAAAATTCACCCAATGACCAGGCGGTGGGTCGTGTTCAAGCCTTGGTGCAAGGTATTCGAAGTGCCATGGATGCGGGGCAGCAATCATGAGTTGGTTGCAGAAACTTTTACCTCCCAAGATCAAGCGTGCGGAAGGAGTCCGCCGTTCCGTACCAGAGGGGCTGTGGTGCAAATGCCCGGCGTGCGAAGCCGTCTTGTACAGCACGGATCTTGAGAGCAATCTCAGTGTTTGTCCCAAATGCGGTCATCATCATCGAATCAGCGCACGCGTGCGACTTGATCTACTGCTGGACAGTGAAGGGCGTTACGAGATTGGTTCAGAGGTCGTGCCGATTGACCCGCTCAAGTTCAAAGACAGCAAGCGTTATTCGGATCGTCTTGCGGCCGCAGCAAAAGACACTGAAGAAACTGATGCCATGGTCGTGATGCAAGGCGCTATCAAGTCGTTGCCTGTTGTGATTGCCTGTTTTGAGTTTGATTTTCTTGGTGGTTCCATGGGGGCCGTGGTCGGCGAGCGTTTTGTACGAGGCATCCGAGAGGCTATAGAGACGCAAGCCGCGTTTATCTGTGTCACTGCTAGTGGAGGAGCTCGTATGCAGGAGGGCCTGTTTTCCCTGATGCAAATGGCCAAAACGACTGCTGCGGTAACCCAGTTGTCGCAACATAACCTGCCTTTTATCACCTTGCTTACCGATCCCACGATGGGTGGAGTTTCGGCTTCTTTTGCCTTTATGGGCGACGTCGTGATTGCAGAACCGGGCGCATTAATTGGTTTTGCCGGACCTCGGGTAATCGAGCAGACTGTACGGCAAAAATTGCCCGAGGGCTTTCAGCGAGCGGAGTTCCTTCTTGAAAAGGGAGCTCTTGACATGATTGTTGATCGAAGAGAGCTGAGAGATCGCTTGGTGTCCATAATTTCCCTGTTACAGCGAGTCCCGCTTCCAACCTCCTCGGTTTGATAATGGCGAAGTCATTGTCGGACTGGCTCCGTCATATTGAGAGCCAGCATTCCGAACAGATTGTACTGACGCTTGATCGCGTAAATGCTGTCAGGATCGCGTTGTGCCAGGCCACGTCGTGTCCCGTGATCGTCATCGGCGGTACAAATGGCAAGGGCTCGGTATGCGCGATGCTGGAAAGTGTATTGCTGTCCGCAGGATATCGCGTTGGCCTATACACATCTCCGCACTTTCTACGATACAACGAGCGCGTTCGTATCAACGGAGTGCCGGCGAATGATGAGGCGTTATGCAATGCGTTTGAATCGGTGGAGGGTGGGCGGGATGATATACCGCTTACCTATTTTGAGTTTGGAACGCTAGCCGCTTGGGAAGTTTTTTCTGCCGCCAGTCTTGATGTCATCATTCTTGAGGTCGGACTTGGGGGCAGATTGGACGCTGTCAACA
>CANJXH010000013.1 GCA_947478755.1 Betaproteobacteria bacterium
CAGAAACCCACTGTTGATGCCGATTTCCGTGATTTTGCCGTTGCGAAATCAGAATATTCCTGCTAGCCTGAACGAGGGTATTCGTGCAACGCGGCTGGCCGTGTGTGGGCAAGCGAATGGTTTCATCGGGGGATTCATGAAAAAACAACTTTTGCTGGCAGTGTTGTCCGCTGCTCTTTTATTCGTATCGGGCCTGGCGCGCGCAGAGGACGAAAAGTTCGACATCACCAGTTTTGATGTACGCGGAAACACCTTGTTGTCCAAGGATGATGTCGCCAATGCGGTGGCACCGTTTTCCGGCAAGGGTCGCGTCTACGGAGACGTGCAGCGCGCGCTTGAGGCACTTGAAGCTGAATATCACGGCAAGGGCTTCGGCACCGTCACCGTGTTCGTGCCAGAGCAGGAGCTCAAAGGCGGGGTTGTCGTTTTGCAAGTGACCGAAGCCGTCGCCGGCAAGGTCACGGTGACCGGCAACCAGTTTTTCAGCGAAGAAAATGTTCGCGCCGGGCTCCCTTTGCTGAAAGAAGGCAGCGCGCCCAACCTCAGCGCCATTTCCGACAACGTTCAGCTTTCCAATGAAAACCCTGCCAAACGCGTCGAATTGACACTTGGCGTCAGCGAGCAGGAAGGCAAGGTCGATGCAAAGGTGGCGGTGGCCGACGAAAAGCCGCGCCGTGTTTACTTCTCGCTGGACAACACCGGTGAAAAGGACAAGACCGGTCAATATCGCCTCGGCGTTTCTTACCGGGATGCCAATGTGTTTGGCAGGGACGAAGTGTTGACCGCTGGCTACATCATGGCGCCCGACTCCCCGGGAGGCGTCAACGTCAATGTCTATACCCTGGGTTTGCGCATTCCCCTTTATCGCACCGGGGACAGCCTTGATTTCATTCTCGCGTCGAGTTCCGTCGATATCCCGGCTAATGTTGTGACGCCCGGTGGCGCCCTGTCGCTCAACGGCAAAGGCACCGTGATGGCCGCAAGATGGAATCACCTGTTCCCGCGGGAAGGTGAATACAGTTCGCGCATCGTTTATGGCCTCGATTACAAATGGACCGAAAATCCCTGCGGAGCACTGCTTGTGGGTGCGGGTTGCGTGGATTATGTCGAAACCCCCATTTCGGCGACCTACGTTGCGCAATGGCAAAAGCCCAATTTCGCGGCTGACTTCAATCTTGGTGCGGCCTACAACATCACTGCTTTCTTCGACAAGCAGGACAGATGGCGTTACAACTTCGCTTCCAACACGCGCGCGACCGATCCCAATTTCCTGATCCTGAAAGGCGGCGGCAACTACCTTCGTTCCTTGCCCGGTGACTGGCAGGTGCGTGGTTCGCTTGCCGCCCAGTTCACCCCCAACCCATTGCCAAGCGCGGAACAACTTGGTTTGGCAGGTTCAACGGCAGTGCGCGGTTTTGGCGAGCGCGTGTTGACCTCGGACAGTGGGTATGTCGCCAATATCGAAGGCTACACGCCGGATCTGGCGCCTATCCTCGGCCCGATGCTGAAGACCGAGATCCCCGGCACCTTGCGGGCTTTGGTGTTCTACGACTGGGCTTACGGCGAAAGCAGCCCGAAGGACGGAACGACCTGGTACGACAACTTTCACGGCGTTACTGTTGCGGCCGGCACCAAATCGATCAACGAATTCACCAGCATTTCCAGTATTGGTCTCGGCTTGAGATATTCGCTGCGCAAGGACATCAGCGCCAAATTCGACTGGGCGCGCGTGCTGGATAGTTCGCCGGCCAATCGTCTGACGCCGAACAACATGGTTGACGACCAATGGCGGGCGCATTTCTCACTTATTTACGGTTTCTGATGCATTCCTCGTGATTTTTGCCGCGGCAAGCTTGCCGGGCAACCGCATTTCGTGACGTAGTTCCTCGCTTTGGCCGTGTCCGCAGGCCTACACTGAGTGGGGTTAAAAAGGGAAGAGGTCTACCATGTTTTACCAAATGCAGCCGCATAAAACGACAACGGTGGAAAACAGAATGCCCATGGGCGAGAAGTGTTTGCGCACCCGTTCCCGTCTATTAGCCGCGGCGATCTCGACCTGTTTTGTCACGGGTGTTCAAGGAGCGAATCTCCCGACCGGTGGCGTCGTTGCAGCGGGCAACGCCAGCTTCAACCAGATCGGCAACGTCCTCAACGTCACCAACAGCAACGGCACCGTTATCAACTGGAACACCTTCAGCATCGGTAGCGGCTACACCACCAACTTCATCCAGTCCTCCGTCTCCAGCAGCGTCCTCAACCGCGTCCTCTCCGCCGACCCCTCCGTTATCCTCGGCACCCTCACCTCGAATGGCCGGGTCTTCCTCATCAACCCGAATGGGATCATGGTGGGCGCAGGGTCACGCATCGACGTCGCCGGCTTCATCGCCTCCACGCTCAACATCAGCGACGCCAACTTCCTCGCCAACAAGCTGCAGTTTGATGCCACCCCAGGCGCCGGTAGCGTCATTAACAACGGCAGCATCACCACCCCCAGCGGCGGCAGCGTCTACCTCGTCGCCCCCAACGTCAGCAACAACGGCATTATCACCACCCCGCAAGGCGAAACCATCCTTGCCGCCGGCCAGACCGTCACCCTGCTCGACACCGGCACCCCCGGTGTCAGCGTCGAGATCACCGGCGCCGAAGGCAATGCCACCAACCTTGGCGCCATCGTCGCCAACGCCGGCAAGATCGGCATCGCCGGCGTGTTGGTCAAGAACAGCGGCACCCTCAACGCCTCCAGCGCCACCACCGTTGGCGGCCGCGTCTTCCTCAAAGCCAGCCAGGACGCCTACGTTGACGGCAGCGGCCGCATCGTCACCACCGGCACCAAGGGCGGCAGCGTCGAAGTGCTTGGCAACCGTGTTGCCGTCATCGACAACGCCAGCATCGACGCCAGTGGCACCAATGGCGGCGGCAGCGTATTGATCGGCGGCGACTTTCAGGGCAAGAATGCCGCAGTTCAAAATGCGACCGTCACCTACTTCGGCGCCAACGCCAGCATCAAGGCCGATGCCACCGGCAACGGCAACGGCAACGGCGGCAAGGTCATCGTCTGGTCGGACGACACCACCCGTGCCTACGGATCAATCTCAGCCAAGGGCGGTGCCAACGGTGGCAATGGCGGATTCGTTGAAACGTCGGGACATCGGTATCTGGATGCGCGCGGTGCAAGAGTTAATGCAGGGTCTACCAGCGGTTTATCAGGAACTTGGTTGATCGATCCATCCGATATCACTATTGCGCACTCTGGCGGTGGCGGGTACGTTTATGGTGGTGGCGTATTTAACGTTGGAGGGGCTACTGGTTCAATATACGACGCTGATATCAATGCTACTTTGGGTAGCACTAATTTAGTGATTGAAACAAGTGGCGCGGGTGCCGGTTATGGCGGCATCGCCACTACTGCGGGTGTCAACATTCAAAGCACATCGGCATATGGCCTGAGTTTGCTTGCATACGGCGGCACGAGTGCGATCGGCAACATTGATATCACCACCGGCACCGTAATCAATATTGATGGCAACTTGACCATGGTGGCCGGTTGGGATGGTGCAAGTACATCGGCACCAGCATCAGTGGCAGGCAAGGGCAACATCACCATCACTGATTCGTCGATCGAATCCGGAAGCATGACCCTTCAGGCAGGTCATAACATCACGCAGACCGCTGGCGGCACGCTTACCGCAACATTCGGGGGCTATAGCTCCAGCATAGAAGCAGACGGTAATCTGTTCCTGGATGGCACGGTTACCTTGGGCGGCGGATCAGATCTCTATGCCAGTTCCGGTTATAGCGGTGCCAGCGGCAAGACCTTGCGTGTGGCCAACATCGCTGCGCTGTATGGTGGATCATCGATCTACCTCGGCTCAAGCGGTGATGCAGAGATCGGCGTGATCAATGCGCCGAACGGCTATGTCTCGATTTCGGGCCAGGGGGCGATCCTTGACCCAAACGGCACCGCACTCAACATCACTGCCGATGTGATTGATTTGTACAGCCAATATGGTGGTGCGCCCGGTACATTGGCGATCACCCTGGATACGGCGGCGACAACTAGCATTTATGCCAGCGTTGGCTATGCGGCCGATAACGGCGGAATTTCGATCCGCAACGTGGGCGCGCAGCCGAGTCAGTCTGTGGCTTTTTCTGATGGCTCGGTTTATGGCGGCGATATCTTCTTCAGCACCTCGACTGGCGACATCCATACCGGCGCTGGGGCGGGCTATGGCGGTAGCCTTTCTTTCGGTTCCTACGGTGGCCGCTACGACATTACGGTCAGCGCGCTGGCGGGCGACCTCTATATAGATAATTTCTATGGCGTCTATGGCGGTGGGATCTATGCAAATACCCCCAACAGCGGGACCAATACGCTATTGCTTGATTCTGTCACCGGCAACGTCTATCAGTACTCTAGCGCCAGCTTCAACGGTGATGTCAGTGTGCATGCTGCGCAAGGCTTCTTCGGTTATGCCAGCCTGAATACCAGCAACGGCAATCTCGATATCCACGCGGCAAGCGTCGATCTGGGCTATGCCTACCTGTCAGGTAATCATGTAGGCATTACTACGGGCAGCCTGAACATGTCGGATACTGCAATATTCGCTTTTGCCAGCCCCAGTGCCGGCGTTGGCAACTACGGTGTTGATATCGTTTCGTCAGGCGCTGTAAATATGGGGTACAGCTATGTTTTAGGCTATACCGCTAGTGTCATTGCTGGCGGCAAAGTCTCGCTCGATTCAAGCGATATCCTTGGCGCTTACGGCGTTGCCATCGGCGCCACCGGCGTCAGCCTTGATAATGGTTCAACAATACTTGGCGGCGGCTACGGCGGCTACGGTGTAAGCGCTGGCAACGTTGAAATGGTCATCAGTGGCGGTGACCTGATCATGAACAATGGCTCGTCAATTGTCGCCGGTAATGATGTGATTCTCACCCTCACCGGGGCGAATGCCCAGGTGGTGCTCAATGAAAGCGCCAACATGTATGGCGGCCCGTCGACCATCCTCTCCGACGTTGTTACCCTTGTGCCGGCAACCACCATTATCAATTTCCTTGGTCGCTCGTCTGGCGGCGTGGTGATTGATGGCGAACAAACCACTACCACACTGGTAGGCGGCAGCGGCTGCTTCACGGTCGACTACAGCACCGCCTGCCTGCTCGGTAGCAGCCTTGAAATCAACTATGGCTCGACCAGCAATATCGCCACGCAAACCATTGATGACTTTTTCAGCAAACTGACGGATACCGGCCCCACCGGGGTCGTGATCACTGACGAAGACGAGAAAAAGAAGCAACAAAGCGCAGAAAATACTGAAGGGAAAGAAGAAAATGGACAAACGCATAGCAATGTCGGCCAGTGCACTTAAGCCGCTGCTGATCGCCCTCGCCGCCTTAACGTTTGGGGTGGCGAGCAATGCCTTTGCTGCTGCGGCAGGCGAGGTGTCGAATCTATCCGGCACCTTGTCCGTCAAGCGAGCTGATGGCACCTCAAAGCTGCTGTCGGTAAAGTCTGAGGTGCAGCCCGGCGATACGCTGGCGACAGAGGCTGGCACCTATGCTCGCGTCAAGTTTCTTGATGGTGGCGAAGTGGTGCTGCGCCCCGGTACCCAGATCAAGGTGGATGCCTACTCTTACGATGCAGCCAAGCCTGCTGGCGACAGCCAGATACTCAGCCTGTTCAAAGGCGGTTTCCGCGCCATCACCGGCTTGCTCGGCCATCGCAGCAAAGAGCGCGTGAGCTACGTGACACCGACGGCGACCATCGGTATTCGCGGCACCAACCTTGGCGCGCAGCTCGACGAAGACAGCAGCCTGAGTGTTGATGTGGCTGAAGGCGCGGTCGTGGTGACCAACAAGGGCGGTCAGCTCGAAGTAACAGTCGGACAGTTTGCCTTTGTGAAAAGCGGTGATTCGTCCCCGGCGCTGGTGGTGGGCGGCAAGAAGGTCGAAATTCCGCAGAACATCGGTGCGGGTGTGGGCAAGAACAACAGCGCATCTTGCTCGATGTAGACCGGGTTTCACTCTCTCTCCGTAGAGAGTGAAACTAAAAAAAGCCGACACTTTTGTGTCGGCTTTTTTATTTCCTGTTGTCTGTTTGCTACTCGCGAATCCGGATCACATTGCAGCGGCTATTGGTGGTGTCGTGCCAGAACGAGAGCTTGGTGTATTGCTCAAACAAATCGGGCGGCAACACGGTCTGGCGCTTTTCAAAGCCTACCCGCGGGCGCACTTTGTGCAGACCGGTCAGCCCCAGCCCTTCGTCGTATTCCGGCGTGTCGTAGACGATGTTGTCGTAGTCGTGTTCGAACGGCTGTTCGCCGAGAAATGAGTACACCAGGTCAATCACCTCTTTGGGCCGCTGCGCGAGGATGTCGTAATCGATCACCAGCATCGCATGCCCCTGCTCGCTATAGAACGCCTCTTTCAGGCCAGCCCAGGCAAGGCCGACCAGGCGAGTGCGCTGGGCCAGGGTTTCGACACGCGAGAACACGGTGCTGCGTTCGGCATCGTTGGCGAACAGCTTGGTGTTTTCGTAGGGGTTGGCGCGATAAAGTCGTTCCAGACTATCCATCACCCAGGCCACATTGCGCACGCAAGAGATCACCTTGGCATTGGGGAAGAGATCCAGCAGTGTCGGCAGCTTGGCGCTCCAGATGCGGTTGGTGTCGAACACCACCGGCTGGGGGTGGTCGGCGTAGTAACTGTCAAACAGGCCATGCAAAATGGTACGGCGCTGTTCAGTGGAGACTTGCGGCGCCCACTCGGTACCCACGCTGACCTGGCTGACGATGGCGCTGAGAAAGCTCGCCACCGGGCTGGTCACGCCGCAATGAAAACGCGGGTTCTGGCGCAGGATGGCGGAGAGCAGGGTTGAGCCGGAACGTGGCAACCCGCTGATGAAATGAAAATTGTGGTTCGGCATGATTCCCCCGGGAAATGACCAGATGTGCGCTTTGTTGCGCCAAAGTCTATCATTCGCCCGGCACCAATCAACTCAACTTCCATGCCCCAACTCATTCTCAAAGCCGACAAGGATTTTTCGCTTTTGCGCCGTCACCCGTGGATATTCGCCACCTCGGTCGCCCAGCTTGAGGGGCGCGCCCGGGGCGGCGATACGGTCGAGGTCGTTGCTCATGATGGCAAGGTGCTGGGCAAGGCCGCCTGGAGCCCCGAGTCGAAGATATGCGCGCGGATGTGGACGTTTGATGCCGCAGAGACCATCGACGATGTTTTTTTCAAACGTCGTGTCGCGGCGGCAATCGCAGGGCGCGAGGTATTGCCGGGCTTGGCGCAGCAGCAGGGGCTGCGTCTGATTCACGCCGAATCCGATGGGCTACCGGGCGTGATTGCAGATCGCTACGGTGACACCATCGTGCTGGCACTGAGCAGCGCCGGCGCGGAGAAATGGCGCACGGCGATTGTCGGTGCGCTGAAAAAGGCAACAGGCTGCAGGCGTATCTACGAGCGATCCGACGCCGAGGTACGCAAGTTTGAAGGCATGGCGTCAGCAACTGGCTGGTTGCTGGGCGAAGGTGATCCGCAGCGGGTGATTGAGGAGCATGGCGTCAAGCTCGGCGTCGATATCGCGACCGGCCACAAGACCGGTTTTTATCTCGACCAGCGCGACAACCGTCTGCTGCTGCGCGAGTTGGCGCAGGGCAAGCGGGTGCTCAACTGCTTTTGCTACAGCGGCGGGTTTTCATTGCAGGCACTGGCGGGTGGCGCGAGCGAGGTCATTTCGATTGACAGTTCCGGCCCCGCACTCGCGGTTGCTGCCAACAATTTGTTGCTCAATCCGCAGCTCACAGCAGAGCGCGCCGAATGGCGTGACGCCGATGTTTTTGCCGAGTTGCGCAAGCTGCGTGAGGCGGAAGAACAGTTCGACATCATCGTGCTCGATCCGCCCAAGTTCGCGCCTTCGGCCAGTCATGCCGATCGTGCATCACGCGCCTACAAGGACATCAATCTGCTTGGCTTCAAGTTGCTTGCGCCGGGTGGTTTGCTGATGACTTATTCCTGTTCCGGCGGCATCAGCCTGGAGCTATTTCAAAAAATCGTTGCCGGTGCAGCGCTGGATTCAGGGCGCAGCGCACGCATTGTGAAGCGGCTGCAGGGCAGCGCCGATCATCCGGTGGCGCTGACGTTTCCCGAGGGCGAGTACCTGAAGGGCTTGCTGATCCAGGTCGATTAGGCCGCGCCTGCGGCTTGCAAGGGCAAGTTAGAATGACTGCTCCCCAAGGAGCAGCGAATATGGAGCAATACCACGGCACCACCATTCTTTCTGTCCGCCGCGGCAACAAGGTTGCGCTCGGCGGTGATGGCCAGGTGACGCTCGGCAATATCGTCATCAAGGCCAGTGCGCGCAAGGTGCGCACGCTTTACGGCGGCAAGATTCTGGCCGGCTTTGCAGGAGGTACCGCCGATGCGTTTACCTTGTTCGAGCGTTTCGAAGCCAAGCTGGAAAAGCACCAGGGCAATCTGGTGCGCTCTGCGGTCGAGTTGGCCAAGGACTGGCGCAGCGATCGCGCCTTGCGTCGGCTGGAAGCCATGCTGGCCGTGGCTGATCACGAAAGCTCGCTGGTAATTACCGGCAACGGCGACGTGCTGGAGCCGGAGCTTGGCATCGTCGCCATCGGCAGCGGCGGCCCGTATGCGCAATCCGCAGCAACGGCCCTGCTGCAAAATACGGCATTGACGCCAGCCGAGATTGTGAAAAAGTCGCTCTCGATTGCCGGCGACATCTGCATCTATACGAACCAGAATCACATCATCGAAACGCTGGAATGATATGGGACTCAACGTCGCTCAACTGGTTCTTGAACGCGCGCGACTTCAGGCTGCAAGCCCGGCCATTATTACGCACGATCAGATCATCACCTATGGACGGCTCGGTGTGGCTGTCGGGGTCATGGCAAGGCATCTGCGAGAGCATGGTGTAGTGCCGGGCCAGGTTATCGGCGTGTCAATGGCCCAGAACCCACTGCATGTGATTACCCTGCTGGCCTTGGCTCAGGTAGGTGCAGTTGCGCTGCCTTTGCATGTTGCCGTTCCCGCTCAACGCCGCTTGCTGTCAGCGCAGCGTTTTGGGGCCACCTGTATTGTTTCCGGGCGGGACGAGATGGCTTTGCCGGGTTTGCCATTCATATCGATTGCCAATGTGTCGTTTGATGGCAGTTCAATTCCACCCGACACCGAAATTTACCCGGTCACCGTTGATACGCCATTTCGCATTGCCATTTCATCCGGTACGTCAGGCGATCCGAAGGGCATGATTTTCACGCATCAGCTGATGAAAAATCGCAATCAGCGAGGAGAGCCTGGTCTTACCGGCCGTTCCCGCGTGATCCCGGGAGATCTGAATTTTTATATCGGTTTCGGGCCGACTTTTCGTGCGCTGGCGCTGGGCGCATGTCTGGTATTTCCACGTTCAGCGACTCCGGAGCATCTGCACGCTACAGTCATCAGCCAGGCCGTTACGCATCTCACGCTCTCACCAGCGCAGGTATCCGGAATTACCGGGCTGTTTGCCGTGTCAGTCATCAACTGGCCCAGTGTGGTGAGCTTGCGCGTTGGCGGCGGCCCCATGTCGCATGCGCTTTTCAATACGGTGCGAACGAGGTTAACCCCGAATGTACATGCAGGCTATGGTTCCACTGAGTCGGGCGTTGTCGCCTTCGCTGCACCTGAGGTACTGGAGCAGCAGTCAGCTTGTGTCGGTCATGTAGCCGATTGGGCAAAGGTCGAGATAGTGGATGAGGACGACCACCCGTTGCCAGCTGGCGAGATCGGACTTCTGAGAATCCGTTCTGAAGATCAGGTGTCCGGTTACCTTTTGAACGATGAGCTTAACCGGAAGCATTTCAGGGATGGCTGGTTTTACCCTGGCGACCTGGGCCGCTTTGACGAGAAGGGCTGGCTCTATATCGAGGGCCGCGCCGATGACCAACTGAATATCGGTGGCTTGAAAGTCAATCCCGAAGACATTGATGCTGAATTGGCATCGCACCCCAACGTGATTGAAGCCGGCGCTTTTGTTTTTCCCGGCGAAGAAGGTGCCGAAGCGCTCGCCATTGCCATGGTGCTTCGAGAGGGGACTAGCCTTGACGACATTCGCGACCATGCCCGCGTCAAACTCGGCCCGCTGGCGCCGACACAATATTTTGTAGTGCTCTCTCTGCCGCGAACCATTACCGGCAAACTGCGCCGCGCCGAACTCAGCGCCCGCTTTTCCGCAGTTGATGGCCTGCCATCCTGAACGAGCGAGAACCGAAGCATGAGCAATAGCCGGCACCATCATCCAGCGTACAGGTGTTACCAGTGAGCCAACCAGAAAACATGAGTCTGCCTGCCCGCAGCCACAAGGCATCAGCGGAAAATAATGCGGTAGCCTTCCTGCGTCTGCATGCAGAGCAGCAGCCGGAGTACCCGGCGATCATCATGTCTGATCGGATAATCACTTATCGACAGTTGAGCGTCGGCGTCGGCGTGATTGCTGCCCGCTTGCAGCAACAGGGCGTCAAAGCCGGCGATGTAGTGGGTGTTTCGATGGGACAAAACGCGCTCCACATGATGACGCAACTGGCTATCGCGCAGATGGGCGCAGTGTCGCTGCCCATTCATCCGGCGGTGCCGGCCGAGCGTCGGCATCTTGCCGCCAGCCGCTTTGGCGCAGCGCATATTGTTTCTGCGCGTGCGGAAATGAAACTGAACGGGTTCCCCTTCATCTCGCTGGCGGAGTTGAGTCTCGATGGCCGGACATTGGCACCGGATCCGGATTTTTGCCCTGTGACGGCGGATACTCCCTTCCGCATTGCGCTTTCCTCAGGGACTTCCGGCGACCCCAAAGGGATGATGCTGACCCACGGTCTGGTGGTGCATCGACGCCAAAATCCGCCGCTTGATGTCACGACAACGTGTCGCTCGATATTGATGGATATCAATTTTGTTGTCGGCGCAGGCTCGCTCATCCGCTTCATGGCCTTCGGCGCCAGCGTGGTACTGCCGGGCGCGATGAAAGCTGGCGGGTTGTTGCGCTGCATTCTCAGTCAAAACGTGACACACCTGATGCTCTCACCAATTCAGATCAGAGAGTTGACCGAGCAGCTCACTGACGGTGGCCTCCATTGCCCCGCCATTGTTGAGTTGCGTGCTGTCGGTGGCCCCTTGCCCGCACACTTGCTGGCTATTGCCAAACGTACCCTGACGCCCAACATCTATGTCGGTTACGGTTCAACTGAAGCGGGCTATGTTGCAGAGGCGTCGCCCGATATTCTCGATCGACATCCACAGAGTGTCGGCAAGGTTTGCCCGTGGGCGCAAGTGGAGGTGGTCGATGATGATGGATTGCCATTGTCGGCAGGAGGTATTGGCCAACTCAGGATCCGCACTGACAACCAGGTGACGGGGTATTACCTCGACCCGGTACGCACGGCGCGACATTTTCGTCAGGGCTGGTATTACCCCGGCGATCTGGGCCGATTCGATAAGGAGGGTTTGCTCTACATCGAGGGACGCGCCGATGATCAGTTGAATGTTGGCGGACTGAAAGTCAATCCGGAAGATATAGACGCCACGATTACAGCGCATGAAGCCGTTATCGAGGCGGGCGCATTTGTCGTCAGCCAGGAAGAGGGCAAGGAGTTGCTTGCCGTCGCAGTGGTGTTGCGTGAGGCTAAACGATTGCAGGAAGTTGAACGCTATGCGAAGACACAACTTGGCCCCTTGTCACCGGCGCAATTTTTCGTTGTGCCGTCATTGCCGCGCACGATGACCGGCAAACTGCGCCGCGCCGAACTGACGGCGCAGTTCTCCGGGCTTGATGGCCGGCCATCCTGAAGGGTGAAATTAAAATCATGAGTGATATCGATGTAATGGCAGCGAGCGGGAATTCAGGCCCACCTTCGCGACGGTTGAATGTGGCCGAAACCCTGAGTGTGCAGGAGAAGCTGTCACCCGAGCATCCGGCGCTCATCACGCCGGATCGAGTGATCACCTATCGCGAGATGAAAACAGCCGTCGGCGTGATTGCAGCGCATCTGAAGCAGCAGGGCCTCAAGCCGGACGAGGTGGTTGGTGTCACGATGGCGCAAAACGCAGCACATGTTATGACGATATTGGCGATTGCCCAGATCGGCGCCGTTTCCGTGCCGATACACGCCGCCATTCCGCCGGACCGCCGCCAGCTTGCGGCGCGGCGCTTTGGGGCAAGCTGCATCGTGTCCGGCCGTGATGATTTTCGCTTGCCGGGATTGCCGTTCATCTCGATCGCCTCGCTCGACTTCAGCGGCAGCGTTTTGGCGCCAGAGCAATCGTTCCATCCGACGACGGAAGACTCACCGTTTCGCATCGTGCCTTCGTCCGGTACCTCGGGCGATCCCAAGGGCGTGATGGTGACGCATGGCGCAAGCCGTTTGCGGGTATCGAGGCTGGCGCCAAAAGCTGAGACGTACCCGCGTTTTCTTCCGCTCGACCTGAACTTCATTGGCGGGCTGGGCATGATGATGCAGTCGCTGATGACCTGTGGCAGCCTGGTGTTGCCCGAGTCAATGAGCGTTGATGCAATACTCCATGCGATTACGACTTATGGTGTTACCCACATCTGGCTTTCGCCAGCCCAGGTGCGTGAACTGGCAGATTGTTTTGCCGAGGAAGGTTGTCACTGCCCGACGCTGCTCGATTTGCGCGTTATCGGTGGCCCTTTGTCCCCACAACTGTTTGATCTGGCGCGACGAACTTTGACGCCAAACGTCAACGCCGCCTATGGCTCTACCGAATCGGCTTGGGTGGCCGAAGCATCGGGAGAATTGCTTGGCCGGCATCCGCACACGGTGGGCAGGGTCTGCGCGTGGGTTGAGGTTGATGTGGTAGATGATGCAGACCACCTCTTGCCGGCAGGCAGTGTCGGCCAGCTACGGATACGTTCGGGAGATCAGGCCACCGGCTACCATCTTGACGAGGTGCGAACGCGCAAGCACTTTCGCGATGGCTGGTATTACCCCGGTGATCTGGGCCGCTTTGACAATGAAGGCCTGCTCTACATTGAGGGCCGTGCCGATGACCAGTTGAACGTGGGCGGGTTCAAGGTCAACCCGGACGATATCGATGCCACGCTCGCGGCACATCCGGCGGTGATCGAGGCCGGTACCTTTGTGCTGACCCTGGAAGAGGGCAGTGAATTGATTGCCGCTGCCGTCGTGTTGCGTTCAGGCGGCCAGATTGCGGATGTCCGCGCCCACGCCATTGCAAAGCTTGGTCCGATCGCGCCGCAACGTTACTTCATTACATCGGCCCTGCCGCGAACCATTACCGGCAAGCTGCAGCGTATCGAACTCACCGCACAATTCACCAAGACAGAGCATGGCCAGGTGCCATGACCGGATACGGAAAGCACATGACTACCAACATAACCCCGATGACCCCCTCGGAAATCGTTTCCGAACTCGATAAAAACATCGTTGGCCAATCGCGCGCCAAGCGCTCGGTTGCCATTGCATTGCGCAATCGCTGGCGCCGTGCGCAGGTGGCCGAGCCCTTGCGTACCGAAATCACGCCGAAAAATATTTTGATGATCGGGCCGACAGGCGTCGGCAAGACCGAGATTGCGCGTCGCCTGGCGCGGCTGGCGAATGCGCCCTTCATCAAGGTCGAGGCGACCAAGTTCACCGAGGTCGGTTATGTTGGTCGCGATGTTGACAGCATCATTCGCGACCTGGCGGAGACCGCAATCAAGGATGCGCGCGAGCAGGCGATGCGTGGTGTGCATGCACGGGCAATGGATGCGGCCGAAGATCGTGTGCTTGATGCGCTGTTGCCGCCGGCGCGTACCAGTCACCCAACTGCGGGCTTTGGCGAGCAGTCTGCGGCGAGCGAAGACGCAACAAAGGAAAACGCAACTCGGCAGAAATTCCGCAAGAAATTGCGTGAAGGCGAACTCAACGACAAGGAAATCGATATCGATGTTGCTGCGCCGTCAACGCAGATGGAAGTGCTGGCCCCGCCAGGCATGGAAGAGTTGACGCAGCAGATTCAGGGCATGTTTCACAACATGGGCTCGGGCAAGCGCCAATCGCGCAAGATGAAAATCGTCGATGCGCTCAAGGTGCTTGCCGATGAAGAAGCGTCACGCCTGATCAACGACGAGGAAGTGAAGATGCAGGCGCTGAAAAATGTCGAGCAAAACGGCATCGTCTTTCTTGACGAGATCGACAAGATCGCTTCACGCTCGGAGATGCAGGGCGCCGATGTTTCGCGCCAGGGCGTGCAGCGTGACTTGCTGCCGCTGGTAGAGGGCACGACGGTGAGTACCAAGTACGGCATGATCAAGACCGATCACATTCTGTTCATCGCCAGTGGCGCATTTCATTTGTCCAAGCCGTCCGATTTGATTCCCGAGTTGCAGGGTCGCTTCCCGATTCGGGTCGAGCTCGATTCGCTGTCAGTGGAAGACTTTCGCTGCATTCTCACCCAGACCGATGCCTGCCTGACGCGCCAGTACGAAGCCCTGCTGGCGACCGAGGGAGTGAAGATTTCCTTCACCGACGATGGCATCCGTCGTTTGGCCGAAATTGCCTTTCAGGTCAACGAAAAAACCGAGAACATCGGTGCGCGGCGATTGCATACGGTGATGGAAAAACTGCTCGAAGAAATTTCCTTCAGCGCCGGCCATCATGGCGCCGAAACGCATGTGATGGATGCGGCCTATGTCGATCAACGTTTGGGTTCACTGGCCGGCGACGAGGATTTGTCGCGATATGTGTTGTAAAAGTCAAAATCCTTTAGCCACAGAGGACACAGAGATCACAGAGAAAACCAAACCAACGTTAGCATTATGTTTTTGACTCTCTCTGTGTTCTCTGTGAACTCTGTGGCTAATGCCTTTCGGTCTTATGATTTCTAAAATAATCTCCATCCTCTTCCCGGTTTTCGCGCTGGTTGCGCTTGGCTATTTCTACGGCCGCAAGCACGAGTCGGATATGTCGGTGGCGAACCGCCTCAACATGCATGCGTTTACCCCGGCGCTGATTTTTGCCGGGCTGTCGACCAAGTCTTACGACCTGGCGACGTATGGCATGCTGGCACTCGGCATGCTGATCATGGTGCTGGGTTCCGGTGTCGTGGCCTGGGTGCTCGCGCGACTGACCAATACCCAGTTGCCGACACTGGCGCTGCCGCTCATGTTCAACAACGGCGTTAATCTCGGCGTGCCGCTGGCGATGCTGACCTTTGGGCCGGACATCGTGCCGTTGGCGATTCTGCTGTTCGTGGTGTCGGCATCGCTGCACTTTTCGCTGGGCATCTGGCTGCTCGATCACCATGCCAGAATCGGCAACCTGTGGCGCAACCCGGTGGTGCTGGCGGCAGTTGCCGGCTTTGCCGTTGGCGCATCACACATCCAGGTCTGGGCGCCACTCAGCACCTCGGTAAAGATGTTGGGTGACATATCGATACCGCTGGCCTTGTTTGGCCTTGGCGTGCGCCTCACCGACGGCGCGCTAAAGCAGTGGCGGATCGGCATTGTGGCGGCCATCGCGCGGCCGCTTGCGGGCATGTTCATCGCCTGGGGCGCTGCCTTGCTGCTCGGCCTTGAAGGACGCCAGGCGCAGCTGCTGTTGCTCTACGGCGCATTGCCACCGGCGGTAATGAACTACGTGTTCGCCGAACACTACGGCCGCGATCCGGACAAGATGGCATCGATCGTGCTGATCGGCAACCTGGCTTCGATCGTGTTCGTGCCGATTGCGCTGGCAATGATTCTCTAGCTCAGGCTTTGGCGGGGCGCTTCGCCAGTTTTCTTTGCAGGGTGCGGCGATGCATTCTCAATGCGCGCGCGGTGGCCGAGATGTTGCCTTCGTTTTCAGTCAGCACGCGCTGGATGTGTTCCCATTCAAGACGTTCTATCGAAAGCGGGGCTTCGTTGGCGGGCGCATTGCCGGGCTGGCTGTTGAGGGCGGCAATGATCGCGGCAGCATCGGCGGGCTTTGACAGGTAATTGTCGGCCCCGAGCTTGATGGCTTCCACGGCCGTTGCGATGCTGGCGTAGCCGGTGAGGACGAGGATGCGAATGCCGGGAAGGCGCGCGCGCAATTGCGGTACCAGGGTCAGGCCGGACTCGGCCCCGATCATCAGGTCCACCACCGCGAAATCGGGTGCCGAATCCGCCAGCTGCAAGGCGGTCTCGATATTGTTTGCCACCAGCACGTCATAGCCGCGCCGTTCCATCACCCGTGCGGCAGTGCGGGAAAAGGCTTCGTCATCATCGACCAGCAAAAGTCGCATGTTCATGAAAGCGCCGCCAGCGGAATGCGTAATTCGACTTCAGCGCCGGCACCTGCTGCGGCATTGCGACAGCTCAGCGTGCCGCCGAGACGATCGGCACTGGCGGCGGCCAGATAAAGCCCCATGCCCATGCCCTGCGGCTTGTCGCTCCATGGCTCGCGTCCCGCATGGCGCAGGGCGCCGCTCGAAAATCCGCTGCCGCCATCGCGCACGGTGATGACCAGTTCACCGCTCGCATTACACCCGGCGGCAAGTGTGACCTCGGCCGCGCAGGAATCGGCAGCATTGTCCAGCAAGTCGGTGATGGACTGGGTCAATGCCGCATCCGGACGCACCATCCTGCCCGACAGTCCCTGATCAATCTCCACGGTCGGCAGGCAGTCACCGCGGACGTTGCGAAAGCCGGCCACGATGCGCGAAAGCCAAGCACTGAACGTGATGCTTTCACCACCGTGCGCCAGACCGGCCTCGTTGATCAGGCTGCCCACAATGTCACGGCAGCGATCAATCTGGATTCGCAACTCCCTTGCATCCGCTGCCAAGTTGCTATCCGGTTCAGCATTTGCGGCAATCTCATCGGCCAGCAAGGTCAAGGTGTTGAGCGGTGTGCCGAGTTGATGGGCGGCACCGGCAGCGAGGCTGCCCATGGCGATCATGCGCTCGTTCCGCAGTGAGTTCTCGCGTGCCATGGCAAGGCGCTGATCGCGCTGACGCAAGGCGCTGCTCATGCGCGCCACGATCCCGACCAGCAGCATTGCCGACAAGGCAAAGGTCAGCCACATGCCGGCCAGGTGCATCTGCATCGCGGCATCCATGTCCTCCACGGTGATCGGCACTGCCAGCAACCAGAGTGCGGCATATGCCGCCACAGCGGTTGTCGCCAGTGTCCAGGCCATGGCGGTTGGCAACACGGCCGCCGCTGCCGCAACCGGCATCAGGTACAGGGCGGTCAGCGGGTTGGCAGTACCGCCGCTGAAGGCGAGAAAAACCGTCAGAAGCAGCAGGTCGGTGACCAGGTGCAGCAGCAGTTCGTAGCGCGGTGCCGGGTGCTTGCGCGTGGTACGGACCCACGTCGCTGCGCCGAACAGTGCCCATATGCCGCAGATGGTGAGCAATACACCGAGGTCGGGCAGGATATGGAACAGCGGTCGCGCCAACAGGGTCATGGCGACTGCGGCCAATAGCGATACGCCGCGCAGCAAGAGCAGGCGCCGAAGATTGTCGGCAGAAATGGCGGGGGTGATCAGCATGGCTGACAGGAGGGGAAATGGAGGCTCGCGATCATGCCCATTTTAACGTGAGGGTTTGGCGGCCCCTGCGACAATCGGTCGCAGCTACTGCTTGTCGCCACGCAAGGCAACGATCCGTTCGCGCAGTGTGTCTGGCGTCAATTCTATGGCCGGGATCGGCTCACCAACCTGGAGCTCAATCTTGCGAAAAGGTCTGAAGCGTTCAAGCCGTGTCATCGCCGGACCATCCTTGCGTGAGAAAAAACTGGCCCACAGGCCGCGCAAGGCCATCGGTACCACCGGCACCGGCGTGCGTTCGATGATGCGCGAAACGCCGCCCTTGAAGGCTTCGATATTGCCGCTGTATGTGATGCCGCCTTCGGGGAAAATCCCGACCAGATCGCCTTCTTCCAGTGCCCGGGCAACTTCGTCGTAGGCGCGGACCAGCATGGCGGGGTCTTCCTTGGCCGGTGCGAGGGGGATGGCGCGACCTTCGCGGAAAATGAAATTGAGGACCGGGATGCTGAATATCCGGTGATCCATGATGAAACGTATCGGTCGCGGGCTGGCGGCGGCAATGATCAGCGCATCCACATAACTGACGTGATTGCAGGTGATCAGCGCGGCGCCCTCGGTCGGGATATTGTCGATCCCCTGCTTGTCGAGCCGATACACGGTATGGATCAATATCCAGATGATGAAACGCATCAGGAATTCCGGCACCAGGCTGTAGATATAGATTGCGACGACCGCATTGAACAGCGCGGTGGCGAGAAAAAGTTCCGGGATGCTCAGGCCGAGTTTGAACAGCAGCATCGAGACGCCCGCCGATATCACCATGAACAGCGAATTCATGATGTTGTTGGCGGCGATGACGCGTGACTGCTGGCGCTTGTCGCTGCGTGTCTGTATCAACGCATAGAGTGGAACGATGTAAAAGCCGCCAAAGACACCGATCAACACGATATCGGCCATCACTCGCCAATGTGCAACTTCCGCGAGGAAATCGATGTAGTTGACGGCAACAGTGGCGGGGAGTGCTGTGCTGGCGAAATACAGGTCGACGCCGAAAACGGTCAGGCCGATGGCACCGAACGGCACCAATCCAATCTCGACGACTTTGCCGGAGAGGCGCTCGCACAGCAGCGAGCCGGCACCGATGCCAAAGGAAAACACGGTAAGCAACAGAATGAACACGCTTTCATCGCCATTGAGGACTTCTCTGGCGTAATTGGGAAATTGCGCGAGCATGGTCGCGCCATAAAACCAGAACCATGAGTTGCCAAGGATGGCGAGCCACACCACGCGGTTGCGGCGGATGGCGGCAATATTGCGCCAGGTCTCGGTAAGGGGGTTCCAGTTGATCCTGAGTTCCGGGTCGGCGGCTGGCGAGAGCGGAATGCCGCGACTGGCCCAGTAACCCAGCAAGGCAAGACCGATGACCGTGATCGCGGTCGCCATCCCCCCCTGCGGCAAGGTCGCGAGGGTGGCGCCGAGCACCTGGCCAAGAAGGATGGCGACAAAGGTACCCATTTCCAGCATGCCGTTGCCGCCGGTCAGCTCCTGCTGCCCAAGGTGTTGCGGCAGATAGGCATATTTCACCGGGCCGAACATGGTCGAATGCGCGCCCATCAAGAAGAGTGCGGCGACCAATGGCCACAACTGATTGGCGATGAAACCCCATGCGGCCAGAATCATCACCGCGATCTCGAACACCTTCACGGCGCGGGCGATCAGCGATTTTTCAAACTTGTCCGCAATCTGCCCACTGGTGGCCGAGAACAGGAAGAAGGGCAGGATGAACAAACCCGGCAGCAGGGTTGCCAGCGTCTTGCCGTCCAGATGGGTGAGCTGACCTGCGCGAAAAGTGACCAGCGTGATCAGCGCCGTCTTGAAGACGTTGTCGTTGAAGGCGCCAAGGAACTGCGTGAAAAAGAAGGGACGAAAACGTCGCTCACGCATCAGCTGGAATTGGTCGCTCATCCGCACCGCTCCATGGTTCGATTGAGGCGCATTCTAGCTTGCGTCTTGAGGCCCCTGCGACAATTGGCCGCAGGGGCGACATCGTCAAGGGCGGCCGGTTAAACTAAGCCTTCACCAAACGTTTCCCCGGGACTTGATATGAAAAAGACATTCCTTACGCTGTCGCTGTTGTTCGTTTCCGCGCTGCCCGGTTTCGCAGCCGCTGCAGATGTGGAAGCGAAGTCTGTGTGGGCGCGCGGTACGGTGCCGGCGCAGATGATGAGTGGTGTCTTCATGGAACTCGGCAGCAAGGGCGGGGGGACACTGGTGGGCGCATCAACCCCGGTGGCCGAAGAGGCCGAGGTGCACGAGATGCGGCTGGAAGGTGGCGTTATGAAAATGCGCGCCGCGCCGCGACTGGCGTTGCCGGCAGGCAAGACGGTCACGCTGAAGCCGGGTGGCTATCACATCATGCTGATGGGGCTGAAGCAGCAGCTGAAGGCAGGCGACAGTATTCCGGTCACCTTGACAATCGAAGGCCCCGACAAGAAAGTGGAGTCGGTGACGGTCAATGCCGAAGTGCGTGCCCTGAATGACGTGGGCGGGTCCGGGCACGACCACCAGCACATGCACTAGGGTTCAAGCTGCCAATTCAGGTGGACTGCGGGCGAATGGCCGACTTCGGCCGGAACGCCTTGACCACCTCGTCGTTGGTTTCGATGTAGGGTCCGCCGATGAGGTCGATGCAGTAGGGGACGGCCGCGAAGATGCCGGGTACGGATTGCTTGCCATCGGCATCCTTGACGCCTTCAAGCGTTTCCTTGATCGACTTGGGCTGGCCGGGCAGATTGAGGATCAGCGATTTCCCCCGGATCACGCCCACCTGCCGCGAGAGGATGGCGGTGGGGACGAATTGCAGCGAGATCTGCCGCATCTGCTCGCCAAAGCCGGGCATCACCTTTTGCGCGACGGCCAATGTCGCTTCGGGCGTCACATCGCGTGGTGCGGGGCCGGTGCCACCCGTGGTGAGGACCAGGTGGCAACCTACCGTGTCGCAAAGTTCGATCAGCGTTTGCTCAATGGTGGCTTGATCATCGGGGATCAGCCGCGTCTCGATGCGCCAGGGCGAATCCAGCGCGCTGACAAACCAGGCTTCAAGTGCCGGGATGCCCTTGTCCTCGTAGACGCCACCGGATGCGCGATCCGAGATCGACACCAGGCCGATCAGCAACTCCTCAGTCATTGCTTTCATCGATGTCGTCGTCGCCATCGTCGGCCGTCGTGCCTTGCAGCTCGCGCAGGACGCGGAAAATTTCACGAAAGGCGCGCGGCGGCTTGCCTTGCGCCTGTTCCTTCAGCGCATTGCGTCGCAGCTGACGCAGCTGCTGGATGTCGGCAGCCGGGTATTGCCTGGCGATGTCGCCGACGATCTCCTCGTTTTCCAGCAACTGCGTGCGCCAGCGTTCCAGCTGGTGCATGCGGGCATTGGCGGCATCCGACTTGCCCTTGATTTCGTCGAGCATTGCCTTGATCGGGGCGACGTCGACATTGCGCATCAGCTTGCCGATGTATTGCAGTTGACGCCGTTTGGCACCGTTCTGCGTGATGCGCCGGGCGTCACGCAGGGCGATGCGAAGGTTGTCGGGGAGCGCAAGCTTGTCGAGCCGTTGCGGCGAGATGGCGATCAACTCGCCGCCCATGTCCTGCAACGCCTCCATGTCGCGCTTAAGTTGCGATTTGCTGGGGCGGTCGAATTCTTCCGCTTCTTCGTCAGTATGCTGGGTTGGCTGGGTATCCACGGGTATCATTATATCTTTGGCTGATCGAGACCATCGACCATCGCAGCCATTCACCCGCAACCCACACAGGATTTACATGTCAGGCAACGATTTCAGCTACACACCGGAAAAATTGCGCGAATTGGCGCGAGATGTCCTGCAATATGCCGCCGATACGAAGGCGACAGCCTGCGAAGTCGATGTGTCGGAGGGATTCGGTCAGTCCGTGACGGTGCGCAAGCAGGCGGTCGAGACCATCGAGTACAACCGAGACAAGGGGATCGGCATCACGGTCTATGTCGGCCAGCGGCGCGGACATGCCAGCACGTCGGACTTTTCCTCGGCCGCTGTGCGCGCTACCGTCGATGCGGCCCTGTCGATTGCCAAATTCACCGCGGAAGATCCTTGTGCCGGATTGCCGGAAGAAAAGCTGCTGGCAAAACGCACGCCGGACCTCGACCTGTATCACCCCTGGGCGCTTGAAGTTGAAGAAGCCATCGACATCGCGCGGCGTTGCGAACAGTCGGCGTTTGATGTCAGCCCGCTGGTCAGGAATTCGGAAGGGGCGAGCGTTTCAGTGCAGCAGGCGCATTTCGTCTCCGCCAATAGTCTGGGCTTCATGGGCGGCTATCCGTCCACGCGCCATTACATCGCCTGTGCGGTCATTGCCGGCAAGCGCGGCGACATGCAGCGTGACGACTGGTATTCAACACATCGTGACGCGCGGGCATTGGCAGCGCCCGAGGCCATCGGTGATTACGCTGCACGTCGCGCGCTGTCGCGACTCAAGGCACGCAAGATCAAGACCTGTCAGGTGCCGGTACTTTTCGAGGCAACCCTGGCACCAACGCTGATCGGTAACTTTACCGCTGCCGTAAGTGGTGGCGCGCTTTACCGCAAGTCCTCGTTCCTGCTCGACAGCCTCGGCAAGCAGGTCTTTCCGGATTTCATGCAGATTGATGAGCGCCCGCATATCAAGGGCGGTCTCGCATCAAGCCCCTTTGACGATGATGGTGTGGTGACGCGCGATCGCAGCGTGGTGAAGGACGGCGTGTTGCAGGGTTACTTTCTGTCCACCTACACGGCACGCAAGCTGGGCATGGCGACCACCGGCAATGCCTGCGGCAGCCACAACCTGATTGTCAAATCCGGCAAACATGATTTTCGCGGCCTGCTCAAAAAAATGGGCAAGGGCCTGCTGGTGACCGAGTTGCTCGGTCAGGGCGTCAATTACGTCACCGGCGACTACTCGCGTGGCGCAGCGGGCTACTGGGTCGAGAACGGCGAGATTGCCTATCCGGTGCACGAAATCACCATCGCCGGCAATCTCAAGGACATGTTGCGCGGCATTGTCGACGTCGGCAATGACGTGCTGGTACGTGGCTCGAAACAGACCGGATCGATCCTGGTGGATCGCATGACGGTGGCGGGGAGTTGAGCAAAGGCGGATAGCCGCCAGGGCCACAGAGAAATGAAAGGGTGAAGTCTCCCCTTGAAGAAGTTCTCGTTTTCGCTGCGGCGGCTTTTGATTTCAGGAGGACGTGACAATAATGCAACGACGCAAATTCTTGACTGGCATGGGCGTGGGCGCAGCCGCCGCGCTGCCAGCTTCACTGCCTTCCGTGGCGCTGGCCGATGGTCCGGAGATCAAATGGCGTCTCGCGTCGAGTTTCCCCAAAAGCCTCGACACCATCTGGGGCGCCGCGGAAACCATCGCCAGGCATGTTGCCGCGGCGACAGGCGGCAAGTTCCAGATTCAATCTTTTGCTGCGGGCGAACTGGTCCCCGGCCCGGGTGTGCTGGATGCGGTGAAAGAGGGCACGGTGCAGTGCGGGCACACCACGAGTTACTACTATGTTGGCAAGGACCCGGCTTTCTGTTTCGATACGGCCATTCCTTTCGGCCTGAACAGCCGCCAACAGACCGCCTGGATGTTGCAGGGTGGCGGCCTCGAATTGATGCGGGAGTTTTTCCGCAGCTACAACATCATCAACTTTCCCAGCGGAAACACCGGTGCGCAGATGGGTGGCTGGTACCGCAAGGAGATCAAGACCCTTGAGGATCTGAAGGGTCTCAAGTTTCGTATCGGTGGTCTGTCCGGACAGGTAATGGCGAAGCTTGGCGTGGTGCCGCAACAGATCCCCGGCAACGAAATCTATCCTGCGCTGGAAAAGGGTGCGATTGATGCGGTGGAATGGGTCGGCCCCTACGATGATGAAAAACTGGGTTTCAACAAAGTCGCGAAGTACTACTACTTCCCTGGATGGTGGGAGGGCGGGCCGCAAATTTCAATGTACGTGAACATGCAGGAATGGGAGAAGCTGCCCAAGCCGTATCAGGTCATTTTTGAAGATGCCTGCCTCTACGCGCATGCCGAAATGCAGGCCCGCTACGATGCACGAAATCCGGAAGTGTTGAAGCGACTCATCGGCAGCGGCACCGTCCTGCGAAAATTCAGCGACGAGATCATGAGCGCAGCCTACAAGGCCGCGCACGAGATCTACGACGAGATTGCGGCGAAAAATCCGAGGTTCAAGAAAATCTATGAACCATGGAAGAAGTTCCGCAATGAACAAATTGCCTGGTTCAGCATCGCCGAGCGGCCATACGACAACTTCATGGCGAACCCGGAACGTCAGCGCAAATAGAGCAAAATCAACCAAAGGAGGAAGCGAAATGAACGGGAAAAGTCAAAAAGGCATGTTGTGGGCTGGCCTTGTGCTCGCAGGGATGTATTCGTTCGGCTATGCAGTCCTGATGGGTTTCTACCCGCCGCCCGCACCCACGTTGAACGCCGCAGAAGTATTGAGCCTGTACACGGCGTCGAACATGCAGTTCCGCATCGGTGTCGCACTGATGCTGATCGGTGGCGGTTTCAATCTGCTATGGAGTGTGGTCATCTCAGCACAACTTGCGCGCGATGAACATGGCACGCCAATCTGGGCGATTCTGCAGTTTGGTGCAGGTGCCTTGGGAACGGCGCTTTTCTTTTTGCCGCCCGTGTTCTGGGGTGTCGCCGCATTCAGTGTCGAACGCGATCCGGCGTTGACGTTGCTGATGCACCAATTGGGCTGGATCACCTTCATTACGCCGGTATGCGTGTTTCCGCTTCAGGCGATACCCATCGGCGTGGTGGGTTTGTCCGCCAAGAAGGACGACAACCTGAGCGCTTTTCCGCGCTGGATGGGCTACTTTTCGTTCTGGATGACGCTGACGGCCGAAGCTGGCGTGGCAGGGTTGTTGTTCAAGACCGGGCCGTTCGCCTGGAACGGTTTGTTCCCTTTCTATTTGCCGATCATTGTCTTCGGAGCGTGGATCACCGCGTTGATTTATCTGATCATCCGCGCGGTAGGTCGCCAGGAGGCCGCGCTTCGTTGAGTTGGTGAGGGCCCCGCGCCGATTGCTGGTGGGCATCCCTGCTACCAGCGTTTGGACGCGTCTTATTTCCTGTAGCCCAGCGGCGGCATCTCGCCTGATCCCGGCGTTGCGCCGTCAAGACGGGCAATTGCAGCTGCCACGTCGCTCACGCGGTCAGACGGACGAGGGTGGGTTTTGTACAGTCCGGCCAGAGCACCGCTGTCCTGTTTCATCGCCGCCATGCGTTGCATGAAGACATGGCATGCAGCGGGGTCGTAGCCTGCGCGTGCCGCCAGCAATACGCCATCACTGTCCGCATCGCGCTCGGAGTCGCGGTCAAGCGCGCGGGCGAACAATTCGCTGCCTTGCGCGGTGACAAACTTTCGTGTCTCGCTGAGATTGGTCTGCGTTGCCAGCGCGTCGGTGCCTGCCTTCAACAGCAATTGCTTTTGCAGCAGTGCCAGATGATGCTTGCGCGTCACATGGCCGACTTCATGCCCGAGCACACAGGCAAGTTCAGCCTCGTTGTTGATCAGTCCCAGCATGCCGCTGGTAATCAGGATCGTGCCACCGGGCACGGCAAAGGCGTTGACCTGCGCCGACTCGACGGCGGCAAAGCGCCAGGGAAGCATGGGTCGCGAAGATTGCAATGCCACCCACAAGCCGACCCGGTTGAGATAACGGCCGACCTTGGCGTCACGAACGAGTGGATAGGTGCCGAGCGAAGCAGCGGCGATGTCTCGTCCGATCGCGATTTCATCCGACTCGCTCATTGAAGCGACTTCCTGACTTTTGGCGACCCCCTTGGCGACGCCGAGCAGTCCATTGAGGTTGTTCAGGTCAAGGCTGATGGCGGGACTGGCCGCCAATATCGCAGCGAGATACAAACAGCAACGAAGCGTTCTTGCCATCATGGTTTGGCTTTCGTCGTGCCGGCGCCGAGCGATGCATTGCGTGCCATCAGGCCCCGGGTAGCCGCTGTTTTTTCTGCATCGTCCGGGTTTGATGCCCAGCTGTCGATCAGCTGCAGATCCTGGCCCGATTTTTCGCTGCTGCCATTCTGCGCGGTATCCACGGTATCCATTCCGCGTACACCGAGCACGGCGGTAGGTTGCGGTTGCTGCTTTGGCGGTGGGCTTTGGCTGGTCAACGCGTTGGTGACCGAGCGGAAAATATTCGCCATGCCGTCTTCTGCTCTGGCCGTGGGCACGATGGCGATGGAGGTAGCAAGCAACAGCAGGCGAGCGGTTTTCATGGCATTACTCTATCACCGGCACACGGCTGTGCGAATGGTCGCCCTCAGTGGCCCGCCATTCTTTCCATGAAGGCGCGCGTCGGATCATCATCTTCGCTCGGCGCCTCGCCCGGTGCGAAGCTCTCGATCTGGTAGGCATTGGCTTTCATGCCTTCAAGGTTGCCTGTCACCAGTTTCGGAAAGGCGATGATCAGGGCCACCATCACGATCTGGATCAGGACAAACGGCACGGCGCCCCAGTAGATGTCGCTCGACTTGACCGACTTCGGCGCAACCGAGCGCAGGTAGAACAAGGCAAAGCCGAATGGCGGATGCATGAACGAGGTCTGCATGTTGACGGCCAGCAGCACGCCGAACCAGATCAGGTCGATCCCGAGTTTCTGCGCGACGGGTGCCAGCAGAGGCACGATGATGAAGGACAGCTCGAAGAAATCGAGAAAGAAGGCGAGTACGAAAATCAGCAGATTGACAGCGATCAGGAAGCCGATTTGCCCGCCGGGCAAGGCCTGCAGCAGATGCTCGACCCAGAGATGGCCGTTGACGCCGTAGAACGCCAGGCTGAATACGCGGGCACCGACCAGGATGAAGACGACAAAGGTGGTCAGCCGTGCCGTACTTTGCAAGGCCTGGCTGAGCAGCGACATCGTCATCCGGCGTCTTGCCAGCGCCAGCAACAGCGCACCAGTAGCACCCATTGCACCCCCTTCGGTCGGCGTCGCAATGCCGAGAAAGATGGTCCCCAGCACCAGAAAGATCAGCAGCAGCGGCGGCAGCAGCGCGGTCAGCACGCGCAACAGCAACTTGCTCCCGCGCAACGCCCGCGCCTGCGGCGGCAGGGCGGGTGCGTGCGTGGGTCTGACAACGCTGATGCCGAGCACGTAGAGCGCATAAAAACCGGTCAGCACCAAGCCCGGAATCAGGGCGCCCTTGTACATGTCGCCAACCGATTTGCCCAACTGGTCGGCCATGATGATCAACACCAGGGAGGGCGGGATGATCTGAGCCAGGGTTCCCGCTGCCGCAATGACGCCGCTGGCGAGGCGTTTGTCGTAGCCGTAGCGCAGCATGATCGGCAGCGATATCAGCCCCATCGAAATCACCGACGCGGCCACCACGCCGGTGGTCGCCGCCAGCATGGCGCCGACCAGCACCACGGCGTACGCGAGACCGCCGCGGATCGGGCCGAACAGCTGGCCGATGGTGTCGAGCAGATCCTCGGCCATGCCGGACCGCTCAAGTACCAGGCCCATGAACGTAAAGAACGGCACGGCCAGCAGGGTTTCATTGCTCATGACGCCATAGACACGATCCGGCAGTGCCTGAAACAGCTGCGGTGGCAGCAGACCAAGCTCAATGCCGAGCAGGCCGAACACGATGCCGTTGGCCGCCAGCGCAAACGCGACCGGGTAGCCGATCAGCATGAACATGATCAGGGAGACGAACATCAGCGGTGCCATGTTCTCGATGACGAACTGAATCACGGTGGCACTCATGAAGATTCGCCGTCCCGCTCGGACTTGAGCGCTTCGATCAGCTCCAGCTCGGCCGGTTTTTCATGGGCGAGCGCGGGATCGGGGCCGGCTCCGGCGAGAAAGGCAATGCGCTTGAAGAGTTCCGAGCATCCTTGCAGCAACAACAGCGCAAAGCCGGCAGGGATGAGGAGCTTTACCGGCCACAGGATCAGGCCGCCCGCATTGGGCGATCTTTCGCCGCTTTGCCAGGCTTCGATGAAAAAGGGCCATGACAGCCACAGCAGCAGCACCGCAAACGGCAGCAGAAAGACGATCGTGCCGAAAATGTCGATACCGACCTGTGCGCGCCTTGACCAGCGGCCGTAGATGATGTCGATGCGGACGTGTTCCTGCTTTTGTAGCGTATAGGCGCAGCCGAGCAGAAAAATCGCCGAGAACATGTACCACTGCAATTCGAGAAAAGCATTCGAGCTTGCGTCAAACAGCTTGCGCGAAATGGCATTGCCGGCGCTGACCAGCACCGCGACCAGCACTAGCCATGCCGTGACTCTGCCGACGCGCGCATTCAGTGCGTCGATGATTCGCGACAATGTGAGCAATGCGTGCAAGGGCCTCTCCCGTGGCTTTAGAATTTGCGCCGAATTGTATCCTGCGACCAACGAATGCCCTTGAAGCCACATTGTCGACTTTGTATTGTCCGCCACGGCGAGACCGACTGGAATGTCGCTCGACGTATACAGGGGCATGTCGACATTCCCCTCAATGCGACCGGCCTGGGTCAAGCCACGGCGACCGCCAGCGGCATCGCCAACCACGAGTTCGCGGCCATCTACAGCAGCGACCTGATGCGCGCCATGCAGACCGCCCAGGCAGTGGCAAGGTCGCAGGCACTGGCGGTGCTTCCCGAGCCGGGCTTGCGCGAGCGGCACTTTGGCAGCATGCAGGGCATGAACTATGACGAAATGTTGGAGAGGCATGCGGGTGAGGCAGAACGGTTTCGGAACCGTGATCCCGACCATGATTTTGGTGGCGGAGAGACCCTGACCGGCTTTGCCAGCCGCATACATGCAACGATCGATCGCCTTGCCTCGGCGCATGCCGGGCAATCCGTGTTGCTGGTCACCCATGGCGGCGTACTAGATATTGTCTATCGTCGTGCCGTGGCGCGCGACCTGTCTTCGGTCCGCGACTTTGCAGTGCCAAATGCCGCGCTGAACTGGCTGGAGGTTGGCCCGAAAGGTTGGCGCCTACTCTCCTGGGCAGATCGCCAGCATCTGGAAAAAACCTTGGAGCAATCGGCCGAGTAATCAAGGCGGGGCGGGTTAGGTCGCATGCTAAAATCAGCGCCAATCCCCTTTTTCACGCACTTCCCACCATGTTTTGGTTTCGGCATGACGCGTAACCCGCATTAGCCGGCACTGACATATTTCCCCCGGAGAGAAAATGTTTTCCAAGCAGAACACCCTTGCCAAGACCGACACCGAAATCTGGTCCGCGATCCAGAATGAGAACAAACGCCAGGAAGACCACATCGAGCTGATTGCCTCGGAAAACTATGTGTCCTGCGCCGTGCTCGAAGCCCAGGGCTCGCAGCTGACCAACAAATATGCCGAGGGCTATCCCGGCAAGCGCTATTACGGCGGCTGCGAACATGTGGACGTTGTCGAGCAATTGGCGATTGACCGCCTGAAGAAGCTGTTCGGTGCCGATGCCGCCAATGTGCAACCCAACTCCGGGTCGCAGGCCAACCAGGCAGTGTTGATGGCCTTTGCCAAACCCGGCGATACCATCATGGGCATGAGCCTCGCCGAAGGTGGCCACCTCACCCACGGCATGGCGCTCAACATGTCGGGCAAGTGGTTCAACATCGTTGCCTACGGTCTCGACGAAAAGGAAGAGATCGACTACGACCGGATGGAAGCGCTGGCGCGCGAGCACAAGCCGAAGATCATCATCGCCGGTGCCTCGGCCTACTCGCTGCGTATTGATTTTCCGCGCTTTGCGAAGATCGCCAAGGAAGTCGGCGCGATTTTCTGGGTGGACATGGCGCATTACGCCGGATTGATTGCAGCTGGCTTCTACCCCAACCCGGTGCCGCACGCCGACGTCGTGACATCGACCACGCACAAGACACTGCGCGGCCCTCGCGGTGGCGTCATCCTGATGAAGGCCGAGCACGAGAAGGCGCTCAACTCCGCCATTTTCCCCGGCTTGCAGGGCGGACCGCTGGAACATGTCATCGCGGCCAAGGCAGTTGCGTTCAAGGAAGCCATGACCCCGGAGTTCAAGGCCTACCAGGAGCAGGTCGTCGAAAACGCCATCGTGATGGCCAAGGTGCTGACCCGACGCGGGCTGCGCATTGTTTCCGGTCGCACCGAGTCACACGTCTTTCTGGTTGACCTTCGCGCCAAGAAGATCACCGGCAAGGACGCCGAAGCAGCGCTCGGCAAGGCCCACATCACCGTCAACAAGAACGCGATTCCGAATGATCCGGAAAAGCCCTTCGTGACCTCCGGCATTCGCATCGGCTCGCCGGCGATGACCACACGCGGATTCACCGAGATCGAGGCCGAACAGGTCGCCAACCTGATTGCCGACGTGCTGGAAGCGCCCAATGACGAAGCGGTGATTGCCAAGGCGCGCGAACAGGCCGCGGCACTGTGCCGTAAATTCCCGGTATATGGTTGAAAACCATCAAATCAGTCGCCCCCTCTCGCGGAGAGGGGGTTGGGGGGAGAGCCGTCAATTTCGTGTCCGCCGGGCACTTCATGCAAGCCTCGTAAGGA
>CANJXH010000014.1 GCA_947478755.1 Betaproteobacteria bacterium
GGTCGCCGCCCCACTTGTCTGTCCGCGTATTCGTGTAGGCCCAGAGGAAGGTATCGAGCAGATAGCCATGGCCGCCGTGCAGCGCAATGCCGTCGAAGCCGACCGCCTTGGCATTTGCCGCACCGCTGGCAAAGGCCGCAATCACGTCGGCGATGTCGGATTCGGTCATCGGTTTGGTGGGCGCACCCACCGATGCGAGGTATTCCGGCTTCAGTACCGTGATCTTGTCGGTCGGCCCCCATATGCCATTGGGACGACAGGCGGGGTAATCCGGGAAGGGGCCGGTACCGGGTCGCTTCATCACGCCCATATGCCACAGCTGTGGAAAGATCAGGCTGCCAGCGGCATGCACCTCGTCCACCACCTTGCGCCAGCCTGCAAGCGAGGCCTCGGACCACATGTAGGGCGTGCCATGCTCACCGAGGCCGGCATCACCCACCGCCCCCTTGTGTTCAACGCAAACCGCCTCGGTAGTGATACAGCCCACGCCACCCTCGGCACGGCGCCGGTAATAGGCGGCCACATCGTCGCCCGGCACACCGTTGGGCGAAAAATTGCGCGTCATCGGCGACATCACGATGCGATTGCGGAAGGTCAGCGACTTCAGCTTCAGCGGTGCGAGCAGCGGCCCAATCAGGCTATTGGTTAGATTTGTCATGGGGATATTGTTGTTGGTCGGAATTTGTTGGGAAAGTTTTATTAATAGTAGTGTTAAATTAGCCCAAACGCAATCTTGATATCCGACTGTACTCGAAGAATGCGTCTGAAAATGGGCCTAGAGCCAGCCCGACCGCTTGAAGCGGTAATAGAGAACGCTGCAGGAAACGGCGATCACCGTCAGTGCGGCGGGATAACCGTAAGCCCACTCAAGCTCGGGCATGGCCTTGAAATTCATGCCCCAGATGCCGGCGAATGCCGTCGCCACGGCGAAGATCCCGGCCCATGCCGCCAGGCGCTTGTTGACCTCGCTCTCTTCGATGGTGACCATCGACAGGTTCACCTGGATGGCAGTGCTGATGGTGTCGCGGATTCCGTCGAGTGTCTGGTTGATGCGCACCAGGTGGTCATACACATCGCGAAAGTAGGCCTCGTGATTCACGCAGACAAACGGCACGCGTCCGCCGGAGAGTTTTCCGGATGCCTCCATCAAGGGCGTCACTGCATGCTTGAGCACCGTCAGCTTGCGCTTCAACTCATACAGGCGTTCGATATTCGACCGCCCCTGGCCCTTGACGAAAATCTTCGCCTCGATTTCCTCCAGTTCGACTTCAAACGCGTCGATCAGCGGAAAGTAATGGTCCACCACCGCGTCCATCAGCGCATACAGCACAAAGCCGGAACCATGCTTGAGCAGATGCGATTCACGCTCGCAACGCTCGCGCACGCCAAGAAAACCGTAGGTACTGCGATTGCGCACCGACAGCACGTAATTGCTGCCGACAAACACATTGACCTCGCCAAGCTCAAGCTCGCCGTCGATCAGTTCCGGCAGATGCATCACCACGAAAAGCGAATCACCGAACTCCTCGACCTTGGGCCGCTGGTGGCCGTGATGGGCATCCTCCACCGCCAGCGGATGGAGCGTGAACTCCTCCTGCATCTTGACCAGTTCGTCGTGCGTTGCATCGCGCAAGGCCACCCAGACAAAGCAGTCCGGCCGACTGACGTAGTCACTGATGTCCTCGACCGGAAGGTCGCGGAGCTTGATGCCATTCTGGTAGGCGACGCAATTGATCAGCATGGGGTCTGTCCCTGATTCGACAGCCCCAAGTTACTCCATTCGCCGCGCGGCTATTCCCCGGTTTGAGCGGGAAAATTCGCTGTCAAATTGCCTTCAATCCAGGCTTCAGGTGCCCGGCGCAAATCCAGCGTCATCGGATAGTCCGGGTTGCGGCCTTCGTGGCGCACAACGCAGTTGCCGGGGGTATGGCCGTATTCCCAGAACCGCGCACGACGCCGTGCCTCGGCTTCGTTGGCGTTGACCGGGAAGGTGTCGTAGTTGCGGCCGCCCGGATGCACCACGTGATAGGTACAGCCGCCAATCGATCGGCCCGCCCAACTGTCAACCAGATCAATCACCAGCGGCGAATGCACGCCGATAGTCGGATGCAGTGCCGACGGCGGTGCCCAGGCACGGTAGCGCACGCCGGCAATGTATTCGCCGCGCACACCGGTAGGCGTGAGCGGCAAGGGGCGGCCATTGCATGTCACCACATGGCGCGCATCTGCCATATGCCGCACCCGCACCTGCAGGCGTTCAACCGACGAATCGACGTAGCGTGCAGTGCTGGTGCCCGCCACTTCTTCGCCCAGCACATTCCACGGCTCGATGGCCTGCCGCAGCTCGATCTCGATGCCCTGGTAGACCACGGTGCCGTAACGCGGAAAACGGAATTCGATGAAAGGCGCGAACCACTCGTGTTCAAACGCATAGCCGGCACGCTGCAGGTCGACGACGACATCGCGCAGATCCTGGCCGACAAAATGCGGCAGCATGAAGCGATCGTGCAACTCGGTGCCCCAACGGATCAGCTTTCCTTCATAAGGCTTTTGCCAGAAACGTGCGACCAGCGCGCGCAGCAGCAGCATCTGCAGCAGGCTCATGCGCGCATGGGGCGGCATCTCGAAGGCCCGGAACTCGACAATGCCGAGGCGGCCGCTGGGGCTGTCCGGCGAGTACAGCTTGTCGATGCAGAACTCGGCGCGGTGCGTGTTGCCGGACAAGTCGACCAGAAGGTTGCGCAGCAAACGATCGACCAGCCAGGGCTGCAGGCTCTCTTCACCCAGCTTGAACTTTTCGGCCATCTGCTGGAAGGCAATCTCCAGTTCATAGAGGCTTTCGTGGCGCGCCTCGTCAACCCGTGGCGCCTGGCTGGTAGGGCCGATGAACAGCCCGGAGAACAGATACGACAAGGAGGGATGATTCTGCCAGTAGGTAATCAGGCTCATCAGCACATCAGGCCGGCGCAGCATCGGCGAATCAGCCGGCGTCGCGCCACCGAGGGTGACGTGGTTGCCACCACCGGTGCCGGTGTGACGGCCATCGAGCATGAACTTGTCGGTGCCCAGCCGCGACGCGCGTCCATTCGTCGGCGGGGATGATGCGCGGCACGATGTCGAAGGGAATCAGCCTTTCCTTGCCCGCCTCTTCGCCATACACCGCGAAGGTGATGCCGACACGATGGAAGGTCAGGTCGGCCTCCTCGCGCTTCCGCGCGATCACCTCGGGCGGTGTCGAGGCGAGCCAATCCGCATAGGGCTGGTAGTGCGGGCGTACCTCGCCTCCAGCAGTGTTCATTTCATCAAAGGCGGTTTTCATTCGTGGGCTTTCATTTTGTATTCCCCCAAATGCAGGAACCATGCCCAGCGTTTTAAACGCGTTCGCAGAGAGGTTTTTCCCTTTGCGCAACGCTGGCGCACCGCGCTGAGGCATGCACATGCCTGTTATGGTGCATACATTACGCCTTTCCACCTCGCATAGTGCAGAAAACAAAAAGGCGGGGTTGCCCCCGCCTTTTTCGATCTGAAGCTGACCCGTTCTTACAGGCGCTCGAAGATCACCGCGATGCCCTGGCCACCGCCGATGCACATGGTGGCAAGGCCGTAACGACCGTTGACGCGTTGCAATTCATACAGCAGCTTGGTCGAGATCACCGCGCCGCTGGCGCCGACCGGGTGGCCAATCGCGATGGCGCCGCCGTTCGGGTTGGTCTTGGCCGGGTCAAGGCCAAGGGCCTTCGACACCGACAGCGCCTGCGAGGCAAAGGCTTCGTTGGATTCGATCACGTCAAGCTGGTCCAGCGTCATGCCGGCACGCTTCAGCGCCAGCTTGACGGCCGGGATCGGGCCTTCGCCCATCACGTCCGGCGGCACGCCGGCGACGGCATACGACACCAGGCGGGCAATCGGCTTGTAGCCGTTGCTGGCAGCGGCATCGGCAGCGGCCAGCACGAAGAAGGAAGCACCGTCGTTGATGCTCGACGAATTGCCGGCGGTGACCACACCTTCCTTGGTGAAGGCCGCCTTCATCTTGCCCAGCGTTTCCATGGTGGTCTCGGGGCGAATGTTCTCGTCGCTATCGAAAATGGTTTCGCCCTTGCGGCTCTTCAGGGTGATCGGCACGATCTGGCTCTTGAAGCGGCCTTCGGCACGCGCCGCAGCGGCACGGCGATGCGATTCCATCGCGAACGCATCCTGCTGTTCGCGCGTCAGTTCCCATTTGGTCGCCAGTTTCTCGGCGGTCATGCCCATGTGGTATTTCTCGAACGGGTCGGTCAGCACCGCCACCATTGCATCGATCAGCGTGGTGTCGCCCATGCGCGCACCGCTGCGCATTGCCGTGCTCATGTACACGCCGCGCGACATCACTTCAACGCCGCCGCCGATACCGAATTCGGCATCACCCAGCATGATCGCCTGCGATGTGCTCACAATCGCCTGCAGCCCCGACGAACACAGGCGGTTGACTTGCATCGCGATCGAATCGGTCGACAGCCCGGCCTGGATCGAGGCCACGCGCGGCACATAGGCGAAGCGCGACTCGGTGGGGATACAGTTGCCCACGGTCACATAGTTGATCTGCTTGGGGTCAACACCGGAACGGGCGATCGACTCCTTCATCACGATGCCCGCGAGTTCGCTGGGCTCGATGGTGGAAAGGGAGCCGCCAAAAGAACCTACGGCCGAACGTGCTGCACTCAATACCACGACATCTTTGGTCATTGCTTGTCTCCAGAAGTTACTCAATCAGATTGGGGCAAAACAGCAATTTTCAATTGACCCAACCCGCAATTTCTACCAGCGCCATCAACAGCAGGCACAGCACCAGCGTTCGCCACACCAGGCCCACCGTGCTTTGCATGTAATCGGCATCGGCATCGTCGCCAAGGCCCATTTCCGGGCGCTCGTCCATGCCACCCAGGCCGCCCATGCCGTCCTGCAGCGGGAGCCCGAGACGAACGCCCATGGCACCGGCGCCGCTGGACAGAAGTATACCCGTCTCGGGTTCAGGCCAGCCCGTGGCCTGGGTGCGCCAGCAAAAGATGGAATCCTCGAAATCGCCGGTGACGGCAAAGCCGATCGCCGTCAATCGCAGTGGCAGCCAGTCGATCAGGTCAAAGGCGCGGCGGGCGAATTCACCGAAGCGGGTTTCGCCCATTTCGCCCATTTCGCCCGCGTCTCCCTTGGTCCAGTATTCCCGCGCGAACAATGCCATGCGATACAGCAGCGCGCCGCCCGGCCCAAGCAGGCCGAAACAGATCAGCGGTGCAATCACGTGGCGATGGCTGGCGACCAGCGCCTGCTCGATCGACAGCCGCGCCACTTCGTTTGAACTCAGCCGGTCGCCGGAAACACCGCGCCAATCGGCCAGCAGCTTGCGTGCGCTGCTGATCTCACCGGCACGCAGCGCAATCTGCACGTCGCTGAAATGGTGGCTGAACTGGCGGAATCCCATCGTCAGGTAGAGCGTGCCGATCGCCAGCACCAGGCCGGCCAGCGCATTGTGGTCGGCGAGCGTCCAATGCACGAGCAGCAGCAACAGCGCCGGCAGCGCAACGCCGATGATCCAGGCGACGATGCCATGGCGATAGACGCCGTCGTTGAACTTGCTGTCGAGAAAGGCAAAGTAGCGCGCCAGCGGATCAAGCACCCAGCGCTGCACCGGCAGCGGCCGATACTGCTCGATCACCAGCGCGATGATGATGGCAAGGAGCGTCATGACGACCGCGCCCTGCCGTGGTCGAGGCAGCGCTTGAAGCTGACCAGCATGGCCGCCGTCGCACCCCAGATGTAGTGGTCGCGCCAGGGCATCGCCCAGAATTCACGCACGACCTTGCCGCCCTCGCATTCCAGCTCGCGCTTCTCGCGCTGCCAGTTGGCTTCGTCGAGCAGGAAGGGCAAGGGCACTTCAAACACGTCGGCCACTTCAAAGTCATCAAGCTTCAGATTCAGCGGCGGCATCACCAGCCCGACCACCGGCGCGATGCGAAACCCCGTGCCGGTGCGGTAGCTGGGCAGCGTGGCGATGATGTCGATCTGGGTCGCCACCAGTCCCACTTCTTCCTCGGCCTCGCGCAGGGCGGCGGCAAAATGATCGGTGTCTTCGGGGTCAATGCGCCCACCGGGAAAGCTGATCTGCCCGGCGTGGTTGTGCAAATGCGCAGTGCGCTGCGTCAACAGCACGGTGACCCCGCTTTCCCGCAGCACCAGCGGCACCAGCACCGCGGCCGGCGTCATTTCCGCCGGCAGGTCCTGCTCGTCCTCATCGGCAACGAAGCTGTGCGCATGGCCCAACCATTGCTTCAGGGTTTCGGCGGAAAGTGATTCGGGCATCGTTTACCCCACGCTAGAATGCGCGGGTCAGGAAAAGGAAATTTGGCAATGAAATCAATTACAAAGCCGGTTGCAGTGTTTCGTCACAGCAGCGGCGAAGGACCGGGCTATTTTGCCACATTCCTCGAGGCCCACTCCGTGCCGTGGCAGCTGATCCGCATCGACGAAGGTGACCCGATACCCGATTCGCTTGTCGGTTTCAGCGGACTCTGCTTCATGGGCGGGCCGATGAGCGTGAACGACGACCTGCCGTGGATACCGCCAGTACTCGCCCTGATCCGCAACGCCGTTGCCGCCGACTTGCCAGTCATCGGCCACTGCCTCGGCGGGCAGTTGATCGCCAAGGCACTCGGCGGCACGGTGAGCCGCAACCCGGTGAAGGAAATCGGCTGGGGCAAGGTGGAAGTGAATGATCCCAAGGCGCGCGACTGGATCGGCGACACGCCATCCTTCGTCGGCTTTCACTGGCATGGCGAAACCTTTTCCATCCCGCCCGGTGCCACGCGCATCCTGCACAGTGACTTTTGCAGCAATCAGGCCTATGTCATCGGCAAGACGCTGGGCATGCAATGCCATGTCGAGATGACCGAATCGATGATCCGCCTCTGGGGCCGCGCCTGGGACAAGGAAAACGTCGCCGCCGGCCCTTCGGTGCAGCGCCCCGACGAGATGTATCAGCACATGGAACAACGCCTCGCCGCCATGCGCACCGTCGCGGATCGCCTCTACACCACCTGGATCGCCGGGCTCGAAACCACCACCGACTGAGCAGGTAGGGTTCAGCGGGCCGGGTTTTGCGTGCGGGTTCTGCGTGCCACCTGCCCGCTTACGGGCACCCATCTTGCTGATGTCACTGCTGTCACACAACAGGCAGCAGGCAAGACCCGGTGAACAGCCAGCACTTTCTACCCCATCGTCGTACAGATCGGCCAACTGCGCAGCCGACAGCGCAGCCAGCAGCGGCACAGCAGGCGCACATCCGCCATGGCGTCGCATCCGGCTGCCATGACATGCGGGCTTTCATTTGGTGCAGCCCTGCACCAAATGAAAGCCGCCTGCTGGCCGAACTCGCCATCCACCGTCTTGATATGGTGCTCGCCGATCGGCCGATGCCACCGGGAACTGACATCAAGGGTTACAGCCATCCGCTTGGCGAATCTGCACTCGCCTTCATGGCGGCGCCAGCACTCGCGGCGACGCTAAGGGGTGAATTTCCGAACTGCCTGGACGGCGCGCCGCTATTGCTGCCAGGTCGGGACAGCGCCTTGCATGGTGCCCTGCCACGCTGGCTGGAGCGGAAGGGTCGCCATATGCGCATCGTCGGCGAGTTTGATGACAGTGCCTTGATGAAAGTATTCGGCGAAGCGGGAGCCGGCGTGTTCCCCGCGCCGGCCGCGAGCATTTCGGATGTCATGGCTCACTACAAGGTCACCTGTCTGGGCCAGACAGAAGAGATTCGCGAACGATTTTTCCTGATATCTGCCGAACGGAAGCTGACGCACCCCGCTGCCCGAGCGGTCAGCGAACACGCGCTGAAAGGGCTGTTCGCGGCGACCAAATAAACGCCTGCTTAATTGTCTTCCGTGGAGTTTTTTAAAGCGCCATCAGATAGGACTCCGCCGCCAACAGGCGAAGCATGAAGCCGACCGCGAGGTGAAGGAAATCCAGAAAGGCAATTGGCTTGGGTGCCGCAATCCATGCCTTGCCTGTGGCGCCAATCGGAATATTCACGCCCGTCGGCTCGTCGAACTCGAGAATCACCGTTCGTCCCACGTCGATGCTATTGCGCATGACATGCTGTGCAACGCTTTGCGGCGTGGGTAGCAGACTGCCCTGCCGCCGGAACGCATCATCGGCGTCGAGACCGGCGGCGGCCCGCACACGGCAATTCGTGAAGACGCATCGATCAACCTCGAAGCGGTGGCGCGACTGAATGCGCGCTTTGAAGGGCTGGAGATCATCTTCGTCGAAGGTGGCGGCGATAACCTCGCCGCCACCTTCAGCCCCGAGCTCTCGGACCTCACGCTCTATGTGATCGACGTCTCGGCCGGCGACAAGATCCCGCGTAAGGGCGGCCCCGGCATCACCAAGTCCGACCTGCTGATCATCAACAAGATAGACCTCGCGCCGATGGTGGGCGCATCGCTGGATGTCATGGATCGCGACGCGAAGAAGATGCGCGGCGAACGACCCTTTCTGTTCAGCAACATGAAGACCGGGCAAAGCCTGCCGGAGATCATCGAGTTCATCGAGAATAATGGATTGATGAAATAGCCATACCGGCGCGGAAAGGCGACTGGATTCCACATGTCCTTGCGCTAGGTCAACACACGCCACGGCTGGCTACTTACGATGAAAGCTCATCAATAACCTCGGAGGGCATTTCATGTACAAACACTTTCTGGTTCCAGTCGATGGAACAACGTTGTCCACGGAAGTTGCAAAACAAGCGGTGAAGCTCGCGCAGCAGATTGGTGCAAAAATCACCTTTCTGTATGCGACACCCGACTTCAGCGCCACGTCCGACGGCGCGCTTTTGATCGCGATGGCGCCAGACGAATTTTCCAAGCGAGCTTCCGGCGATACAACGGCCATTCTGGCCTCGATGTCCGATCTCGCCAAGGCCGGGAGCGTGTCCTTCGATACCGCCTGCGACATCAGCGACCATCCATATGCCGCGATCATCAAAAACGCCAAGAAACTGGGCTGCGACCTGATCTTCATGGCATCGCATCATGATGGTGGGCTGCGCGGCCTGATCAGTGGATCGCAGACCGAGAAGGTGGTACGTCACTCGACTATTCCGGTCCTCGTGACAACCGTTACCCAGGCGAACTGACAAGCGTGTACGGGCAGGCACGGACCTGCCCGAAATCATTGAACGTGGCCGGCAGGTTCCGTGAATTGATATCGCACCCTGCTTCCGCTTGCTGACTACGCGGATACTGTAGCCATCGCTGCTTCCTGCCGCGTGATCGCACGCAGCATGAGCCAGATCAGGGTCATCATCCAGACGGTGAAGACGATGATCGGCAGATAGAAGGGGAACAAGCCGTTCCACGCGAATGGGCCATGCTTGACAAGGACGGCGGCCACGCCGCACTCGGCGGCGATCGCCTCCCACAGCGTCAAGTAACCGAACCAGCGTGGAAAGGCGGTGAGTTGCTCGTCCTTTTTCGGCGACAGCGCGACGATTGCGATCGGAATCAGCTGAATCGAGATCACACAGACCGGCGTAACGAAGGAGAGAAAGCCGAGTTCATGTGCCAGCAGCGTGATGGCCGGGTCGCGTTCCGGAGTGAAACACGCTGCGGTCCAGAAGATGACCGGCAGGAAAAAGATCAAAGTGCTCAAAGTACCCGCCAGGGCCTGCAGGATGGCGCAGATCGGTACACCCTTCTCTTCACGCGCCATTTGCACGGAAATCACCAGCGTCCACAGCAGGAAGAACCCGCCCGACACCAGCATCAGCGCAATGCCGACGCGGAACTGCATGTTGTGCTCGGAATAGAGCCTTGCCACATCGGCCGCAGGCATATCGGGCGCAGGTGGCGGAAAGAAATTCATCAGGTAGGCGTAGCCGTAGCAGTACACGATAGACAGTACCAGCCCGACCCAGATCAATACTCGCTGCGCTTTTGCGTTCATGCCGTCTCCTCCCGCTTGTTGTTGGTCAATCGCCCTTCAGTCGAATAATACCCACGAATATCAAAAAAAACTGCCACCGTGCAGGGAACCTTTCGGCGTCTTCTTGTTGCCGCCGCTGGCACTGTCACTCTGGCGCGAAGAGTCACCGATGGCGTATGCTCCCACCTTGATTGACAAACATCGACGCTGCGCGGTAATTCGCAAAAAACAGCGCGACAGGCCTGGCGGCTGGACAAAAAGAGGAGGAGCAAATGAACGCAGCGAATGCAAGACTTGCGGGCAAGGTGGCGCTGGTGACCGGCGGCAGCCGGGGCATTGGCAAATCGATCAGTGAAGGACTCGCCGCGAACGGTGCCATGGTCGTCATCAATTACGCCTCAAATGCCGAAGCGGCCGCGCTGGCCGTTGCGGGCATCGAGGCGGCGGGCGGCAAGGCAATCGCGATACAGGCGGACATCGGGACACTGGAGGGGATACTCTCCCTGTACCAGCGCTGCGACCAGCTGCTGCCCGCAAGCAATGGCACCACGCGCATCGACATCCTGGTGAACAACGCCGGTATCGCGCCGCCGGAAACGCTGGAAAGCATGGACGAGGCAAGCTACGACCGCATCATGGGCGTGAACCTCAAGGCCCCCTACTTTCTGTCGCAGCAGGTGCTCTCGCGCATGCCGGATGGCGGGCGCATCATCAGCATCTCGTCGCTGGCAGCGCGGGCCGCCGTTGCTGCCAACACGCTGAAGAACCCCGTGTATTCGATGTCCAAGCATGGTCTTGCCGGCATGACGCGCAACCTTGCCGTGGCGCTAGGATCACGCAACATCACGGTCAACTCGGTCGAACCCGGTTTCGTGATGACCGAGCTGCTGGCCAACACGGCCGAGATTCCGCAGCAACTGGTGGACCTGGCCAATTCGATGACGGCGCTGAACCGCTTCGGCACGCCGGAAGAAATCGCCGATGTCGTCACCTTTCTGGCGTCGCATGACGCCCGCTGGATCACCGGCCAGAACCTGGCCGCAGATGGAGGGCTGCAACTGTGAGCAACACCCAGAGACTGGAGATATTTTCCTTTGTCGACATGCTGGCGGCGGCGACCGCCGAGACCGGGCTGGACGACTTCGGCAGTGACGAGTTTCGCGACGCACTGCAGCACATCATCGACTCGACCAACACCGAAGTGGTACTGAGCGAACTGGGCGGCATGGCCTTCAAGGGCGAGGTGCAGCGCATGCTGGTGAACCGGCTGCGCTTTACTCGTGATCTCAAGCGCCACCCCGAAATCCTTGAAGAAAATGTCGACGACCCGATCATCATCCTCGGCATGCCACGCACCGGCACCACCAAGCTGCAACGCTTCATGTCGGCCGACCCGGACGTGATGCGCCTGGATTACTGGCGCATGTTCAATCCGGCGCCCTTCCCCGATGCGGTGCCCGGGCAGGAAGATCCGCGCATCGATGCGGCGCGCCAGGCCATTGCGATGATGGGCCAGCTGATGCCGAAGTGGATGGACTCCCATCCCACCGCCGCAGAAGAAGTGGATGAAGATGTCTTCCTGCAGCTTTACACCTTCAAGAGCATGGTGCTGTACATGTTTCGCCCGGTACCAAGCTATCAGGCCTGGATGGAAACGCAGTCGCTGCATGACACCTATGCCTACCAGAAGCAGATGCTGCAATACCTGCAATGGCAGATGGTCGGCCGGGGTGGCCAACGCAAGGGGCCGTGGATCATGAAGACGCCGGTTCACCTGAGCAAGATGGACTTGCTGATGGAGATGTATCCAAAGGCGACGCTGGTGTGCACGCACCGCAGCCTGCAACAGGTGATCCCCTCGCATTGCCGGTTGATGGAAAGCACGCGCCAGCTCTACATGGGAAAGACTGACCTGCTCGAAATAGGCCGCGCCTGCGTTGGTGACTTTTCATCGCTGATGGCGCAGCACCTCAAGCAGCGCGATGCGATGGGTGACAAGCTGCAGATACTCGATGTTCGTTACGAGCAGACGCGCGACGACCCGATCGGCGTGATCCGCCAGATCTACGAACGCGCCGGCCGCGAGCTGACCCAGCACCGTATTGATGCCATGCTGTCTTGGGAAAAGGCCCACCCGATGCACCATGCCGGCAGCTACAGCTACCGCATGGAAGACTATGGACTCACGCCCGCGTCCATCGACGCCGCCTTCAGTGAATACAACGCGCGCTTCATGCGCTAGGAGAATACGAATGAATATCCGCCACTACCTGTCCAGCATCGCTGCCGTCGCCGCCACAGCCATGTTGTCGGCTGCGCCTGTCCTTGCGCAGGAAGCCGCCACGACGTCATCAGCCGCAAGCACCGCAGCCAACGAATGGCCTGCCTACATCGAGCCCTTGCTGCCGCTCGGCGAGCGTCTCACGGCAAAGATGACCGGTGCCGATGACCCGCAACTGCGCGCCGAGCTCTACAAACTAGTTTTCTCGCAGATATCGTCCGGCTATTTCGCCCTGCTCTACGCTGACCCGAAGCATCCGGATTTCTGGCCGATCTTCAACGAGGCCTACAACCTCTTCGGCCCCAACACTGACAACAGCTATTCCCTGACGCCGATTGACGGCGACGGGGTGTACAAGATTTCCGGCTTTCGCGGCACCGTCAAGATCGTCGACCTCTCGGTATCCGGCGGCACCTTCCTGCCCTATGGGTCGGGCGATTTCGGCAAGGTGTATGGCGACTATGACCTCGACACGCTGCACATCAAGAAGGATGGTTCCTTCGAAGTCATCCTCAGCAATGAACGGCCAAAAGGCTACAAGGGTGACTGGTGGAAGCTGGACACCAAGGCCAACTACATCCTGGTGCGCCAGCTGTCTCTCGACTGGCTACATGAAAACGATGCGCGCCTGGCGATCGACCGACTCGACCAACCATCCATCAAGCCGCGCCCCACGGCGCAGGAACTCGACGCAAAGATGCGGCAGATACCAGTCTGGGCCGAGAACTGGACCAGCATCAATTTCCGCTGGCTGCAGAACTACCTGAAGCACACACCGGTGAACAGCGTCTATGTGCACTCGCTGTCATCGCAGGGCGGCCTGTCCACGCAAGAGTACATCGAAGGCCAGTTCGAGATCGCGCCGGATGAAGCGCTGATCTACGAAACCGAAGTGCCGAAGACCTGCCGCTATTGGGGTGTGCAGGTAATGGACATGCTGATGGTCGCCATCGACTGGATGAATCGTCAGTCCAGCCTCAATGCGCACAGCGCCCGGATCGACAAGGATGGCAAGTTCCGTGCGGTGCTGGCGGGCAGCGACCCGGGCGTGCCCAACTGGCTTGATACCGCCGGCTATCGCAAGGGCGGCATCATCGGCCGCTGGACCGAATGCAGCAGCAACCCGACACCGACCATCACAAAGGTGAAGCTGGCGGATGTGCGCAAGCATTTGCCCGCGGACACGCCTGTCGTAACGGCGGAAGCACGCGACGCCTCACTGCGCCTGCGGCGCAAGGGTGCGCAGTTGCGCCGGCGCTGGTAGCGTCTGCGCGAAGGCGCAGTGTCACAAGGCCCGCAATGACTCCAGCTGGGCAATCACCTTTTGCGACACGCGCTCGAAATCTTCCTTCAGCAGCTTGTCGGCCGAATCGAAGTCTTCCGCCAGCAGCAGATGCAGAATCTGGCAGCACACGGCATGAAACAGTCGGTGCGAATCGCAGGCCTGCTGGAATCTTTCGTCTGCGGCGTATCGCTGCCCATCGCCGCCCATCCATTGGCCCACGACGCACTTGGTGTCGTCACAGACGGTGACATGCTCCAGATGGGCCGCGTTGCTTTGTTCAACTGCCTGAACAAAAACTTTCTTCCATTCCAGATGGGCAGCTATTGCACCATCGATGTCGAGTTCGATCACGCACGGTTCTCCTGATATCGGTTGGGCGCGTTGCGCCCGCAGCCTGTCGGCTAGATGACCTTGTTTTTCCTGAACTCCTCGATCTCGGCCTGGCCATAGCCGATCGACAGCAGCACCTCGTCGGTATGCTCGCCCACCGTGGGTGGACGGCGCGTGACCTCGACCGGTGACTGCGAGAAAGTGCTTGGTGTGGTGACGAGTCCATAGGGCTTGGGCAGGCCGGGATAGTCGACGCGGGTAAAGATGCCGGTCTGCTGGACATGCGGATCGTCAAGCACCTGCTGCGGTGAGAGCACGGGGCCGGCAGGCAGGCGGGCCTTCGCCAGGTGCTCCAGCGCTTCTTCCATCGTGTACTGGCGCGTCCATTCCTGCATGCGCGCACTGAGGATTTCGCCATTGTCGGCACGAAGCTCGTCGGTGGCGAAGCGCGGGTCGTCGACCCAGTTCGGCTCGCCGATCATCCGGGCCCAGCGCTTGAACAGGTTGTCGCCCAGCGATTGGGCGATGATCCACTTGCCATCGTTGGTCTGAAAGACGTCCGCTGGGCCACTGGACTGCGCGCGGTTGCCGCTGGCGATGCGATCCTTCTTGACCATGTCCTGCTCGATCAGCAGGAAGTTGACGATCGACAGCGCCGTTGCAAACAGCATGGTCTGCACTTCCTGGCCGCGGCCGGTGGACTTCTGCTCCATGATCGCGGCCAGCGTGCTCAGTGCGGCATAGACGCCGGTGGAGACATCGACGAAGGAGGCGTAGGACTTGGTCGGCCGGCCATCGAAGCCGGACAGGTAGGCCGCGCCGCTCATGACCTGGGCCACGCCGTCAAAGCCGACGCGGTTGCCATAGGGGCCATGCTCGCCAAACGCGGAAATGCCGGACAGCACGATCTTCGGGTTGATGGTCTTGAGGTAGGCGTAGTCGAGCCCCATGGTGACCAGGGTATCGGCCGGCAGATTGGCGACGACAACATCGGCGGTGGCGATCAGGCGCTTGAGGATGGCACGACCGCCTTCGCTCATCGGGTCTAGCGTGATGCCGCGCTTGTTGCGGTTCATCTGCAGGAAACAGGGGCCTTCGCCATTGTCGGTCACCGGGTACTGATAACGGTCTTCGCCGCCACCGACGCGTTCGACGCGAATCACGTCGGCGCCGAAATCACCCAGCAGCGCCGCGCACATCGGGCCGGCAATGTAGCGGCCGAAATCGAGAATCCTGACTCCCTTGAGAACATTGTTCATATGCACACCATGGTTTGATCAATAACGGCGCAGCGCCCCTGCCTGCACCCCGCCGCCATTATCGCCGCTCCACGCCAGTTTCGCGTACGGCCGCATGCCATGCGACGGCAAGCGGGCTGCAACTGATATATTGCAGGTCATCGCCAGCATCGATCGGCGATGCGAAAAACTTGTCCGGCAAAGCCGGCACCGGAATCACGGAGGAGACATGCAGCAAAACACCAGAGCACAGCAATTTTTCGTGAGGATGCTACGTGGCATCCGCAACGACCTGTTCAATGTCGTCCTGCCGGAGTTGAGCTCGGGCGACGCGAAGGAGCACACGCAGTTCTCCTTCATGGCGCTGGACCTCTACAGTGCCGAACTGGAGCTGGGCGCAGAACTGGCACGGACGTTCGCCAGCGAATTCGCGGCGCTGATCAATGACATTGACACAATGCTCGGCAGCGCGACCGCGCCCGCAGACGCTGGCGACGGTCTGGAGCAATTGCGCGTCCGATTGGCCAGCACCATAACCCGGCTGGGTGAGCACGCAGACAAAGGCGTTGAGGCGTCACGCGCCAGCGCACAACTGCAGCGCAGGATCGTCGCCATCGAATCCCGATTGCGCGAGACCATCTCTGCTACCCAGCAGGCGAATGCGTGGAAGCCGGCAGCAGTAAGGGAGAAGGCATCACCCGGCATGAGCGTTGACAATCTGTCTGCCTGCCTGCGCAGACACTTTCCGGGGCTGCCGCAAGACCCCGTGACCAAGATGACGGTGCTGCCCGGCGGGCGCTCGAAGAAGACTGTATTCGTCAGCTTGAAGCCGAACGATGTACTACCAACCGAAGTGGTCATCAGGCAGGACATCCCCGGCAACGCGGTTGACACGACCGAAGGCACGACGACGGTGGTCCGCGAATATCCGGCACTGCGCGCGGTCGAAGGCAAGGGTCTGCCTGTCGCACGGGCGCTGCTGCTGGAGGCAGAGAATTCGGAATGCGGCGCGCCATTCATGATCGTCGAGCGGCTGCCGGGTTCGGCGCCGGGCAGCTACTTTGGCTTCCATACGCCGCAGGATCCGGCAACGCAGGAGGCAGTGCGCGATTTCGCCCGCGTGCTCGCCCGATTGCACAGCATTGACCCGGCCATGCTCGGCCTGCCCGATCCGCACAAGTCACCCGAGGCACGGCTGCGCCGCGAAGTGGATTACCGCTGGAACAAATGGCGCGCCGATGCCCACCTGCCCTCGCCCATCCTCGAATGTGCGCTGGCACGGGTGCGCGCCGAGTGCCGCCCCGGCGTGGGCGAGACGGCGCTGGTGCACGGCGACACGCTGCAACACAACATCCTTGTTGAGAACGGCAAGGTCACGGCGCTGCTGGATTGGGAATTTGTACATATCGGCGACCCGGCGCAAGACCTGGCCTATTGCCGCCACGCGGTGGCGCAGGTGATACCGTGGGATGAGTTCGTTTCCATCTACGTCGCGGCCGGCGGCAAGCCGGTGAGCGAAAAGCGGCTTGCAATCTACGGCCTGGTCGGACTGATCCGCAATTGCAGCTTTACCGCCACCTGCACCCGCATGTTCGTCAATGGCGAGAGCGACGACATCACCATGGGGGCCAGCGGCTACGCACCCCTGGCCTTCATGGAACCCCAGATCGCGGCGGCGCTCGCGCAGCTGGACAAGATCACACAGTGAAAGCCTCTACCTCTTCCTACCTGCGACTGATGCGCAGCGCGATCACCGAAAAGATACTGCCCGAGCTGGGCTCGGCGGACGCGCGGCGCACGGCGGGCATTGTGCTCGCCAGCATCGACGAACTGATGAAGCGCGAGACCGTGCGCCCCGAGGCGCTGGCAGCGGCCATCGGCAAAGGCATTGATGTCGCGCGCCGTCTGGTGGCCCGCTTGGGCGAAGCCGGCATGGCACCGGACGCGGCGCTGCTACAGCAACTGGATGCCTTTGCCGCCACGTGCAAGACGCAAAGCGCACCGGAAGCATTGCGCAGGAATTGCCAATCAGTGGAGGACATCCTCGAAGCCATGATGCTGCCGGCTCTGGAACGCCTGATGGTCGCGGATACCGATGGTCACGACCTGGCCGAAATGCTGCGCGAGGCGGGCGAATGGAAAAAGGGACTGGCCGAACTGCAGCTCACCCCTTTGCCTGCGGAAGCAACCGAATCGACGGCCTCGCTGCCACTGACGGCCGAGGGGCTGCGCGACTTCCTGCGTACCTGTCTGCCGAATGAACCCGATATCGCGGTGACGGATTTCGTGCCACTGACCGGCGGTATGACCAAGCAGACATTCCGCTTCAAGCTCAAGCGTCAGGATGGCAGCATCGAAGCGCTTGTAGCGCGCAAGTCGCCGCTGGTTCCGCTGTTCGATGTGAGCTGCTTTCATGCGCACAAGGAATTCGATTTCACCCGCGCCGTATTCGCCCAAGGTTACCCGATGCCCGAGCCCTTGTGGCTGGCGCGCGACTGGTCGGGCGTATCCGGCGACTTCTGCATCATGCGCAAGGTGGAAGGCAGCAATACCGGCGGCCTGTTCAGCAACAGCGAAATAACGGAACGGGTAATGCTCGACATGGCCGAAGCCCTGGCGCAGCTGCACCGCATGCCACTGGAGGGGTTTCGGAGCTTCATTGAAAAGCACAAGGAGGTCGGGCTTTTTACCGACACCGCGAGCCAGAGCACGCGCCGTTATCTCAATAACCTGATCGGCGCATGGAAACAAATCAAGAAGCAGTCCAATCCCGCCGAAGTGTTCCTGCTCGGCTGGGCGCTGGCGAACATCCCCGAGAACGATGGGCCACCGGTGCCGCTGCATGGCGATTTCACACCACACAATTGCCTTTGGCAGGACGGGCGCCTGACGGCGGTGCTCGATTGGGAGTGCGGCGATTTCGGCGACCCGACGATCGACCTCGCCTACGTGCGGCCGCACATTGCCTCGCGCATGGATTGGGAAAAATTTCTCCAGCATTACGAGCAGCATGCCGGTCACACGATCAATCGCGACAGCCTTGGCTACTACGCCGGCTTTCTTGACATACGCGGCCTGATCGCCTGCAACTCTGCAACGACGCGTATCGACCATCGTGAGACCGACGACATCATTACGCTTAACATCGACTATGAATACGCACCCATGTATGTGAAGATGTGCATGGATCGAACTGCGTGAAGACAGCGGTTACGCCGACAAGACAATAAGGAGGAGAAAATGAGCAGCGGTTTCCCGTCGCCCGCACTTGAAGGTGCGCCTGTCGACATGGCAGTGAATCTGGGCTTCCAGACCCAGCTGGTGATCTCGCAATCGATCATTGCAATCATCGTCACCATTTTCGTTCTGCGCCGCTCCAGCACTGATACGCGTTGGGTCAATCTCGCACTGCTGGTGGCAGGCGGCTGCTCGATCCTGTGCGAGAGCATGGCCGATGCGATGCTGTTGATCTGGCACCCGACGCCGGGGCAATGGAATGCGTATCAGGCCTTCGGTCATTATGTGCCGGTCTGGGTGGCGCTGGTGTTCTACTGGTCTTTCGGTGGCCAGGCGATATGGCTGCTGCACGACCTGCGCGCCGGTGTGACACGCAAGAAACTGTGGCAGCTCTACTGGTTTTTTGCCTTTACCGACCTGCTGTTCGAACTGCCACCGCTGTGGATGAACGTCTATGTGTATTACGGCAATCAGCCGCTGGCGTGGCCGCCGATACTTGCGCTGCCGATGTACCTGCCTTTCGGCAATGCGATGGTGCCCGTCGCCGCGGCGGTGGCTGCGTTGATGGCCGAGCGCCATCTGAACGCGCGGCAACAGCCATGGCTGGTGGTACCGCTGGCACTGACGGCCATGTTCTGCGGTATTGCGATGTATGGCTGGCCGGTGGCCGAAACCCTGAACTCGAACGCGCCGATGTGGCTGGTCCATGGTGGCGGCCTGCTGTCGATCATGATCAGCCTGCTGTTCATGCGTATCGTTGCCAATGCCTTTGGCAAAACATAAACAACCCTGGAGGAGTATCAACCATGATCAAGTGTGTCTTTCTGCTGCGTCGCCAGCCCCACCTAACCCGAGAAGAGTTTCTCGCCTACTGGCGCAATCAGCATGGCGCCCTGGCCAAAGAGGTAAGCGGTGTCATGCGCATGAAGCGCTATGTCCAGCTGCATCCACTCGATCACCCGATGGGGGCGTTGCTGGCGCAAAGCCGCAACAGCAAGCTGATGGATTGGGATGGCATCACGGAATGCTGGTGGGAGAGCTTCGACGATCTGGCCCTGGTTGCTGGCAGCGCCGGCGAAATCGCGGAAAAGGTGCTGGCCGACGAAAAAAGTTTTGTCGATCTGTCGCGTTCGGAAATGATGTTCTTCGAGGAAAATGAGGTAGTCAGCCTGCCAGCGGCATAAACCTGCGATTCGCCTGCCATGACAACGCGTGCACCAAGCTGACGTCCCGCCTCGCGCGGGTCGATCTTTTCTGCCATCGCCTTCAGCGACATTCGTCAACCTTTCCTCACCGACCGAAAATGAAATCAAACCTCCATGCAAGCGTGGTGCTGTTGGCCATGACCTTCGCCAGCAGTGTCCTAGCCGCAGTCAGCGCCGAGGAGGCCAGACAACTCGGAACCACCCTGCTGCCATGGGGTGCCGAAAAGGCTGGCAACAAGGAAGGAACGATTCCCGAATACGTGGATGAACGCGTCAAGCCGCCTGCCAACTACGACCCCAAACAACCCGGCCATCTGCCCGACCCGTGGAACGAGAAGCCGCTGTACTCGATCACCGCGCAAAACGTGGCGCAATATGCGAATCGCCTGTCCGAAGGCCATATCGCGATGTTCAAGAAATATCCTGACTACCGCATGGATATCTACAAGACCCATCGCACGGCGCAATACCCCAAGTACGTTATCGACAACTCGCTCAAGAATGCGACATCGTGCAAGGCAGTCAACGACGAATTGCGACTGGAAGGCTGCTATGGCGGCATCCCCTTCCCCATCCCGAAAACCGGAAACCAAGTGATCTGGAATCACGAACTGCATTACGGCATGCCGACCGGAACCGGCGAAGGCAGGGGGTATCTGGTCAGCAGCGAAGGCAAGCTGATCCTGACAGCGGAACAAACCCTGAACGGAGATTCGCTGTACTACGACCCGAACCGCACCACGCCGGCCGATCCACAAACCGCATTTGTCCGTTTCCGCGTTGACTACTCCGGCCCGGCACGCAAGTCGGGCGAGAAACTGCTGGGGATTCAATCACTCGACCCGGTAACGCCTGGAAATCGCATCTGGCAATACCTTCCCGGGCAGCGCCGCATCAAGCTGGCACCCGACCTGGCCTATGACACGCCGAACCCGACCTCGGGCGGAGTCTCGACGATGGATGAAGGCCTCGTATTTTTTGGCGCGCAGGATCGCTACGACATGAAGCTGCTCGGCAAGAAGGAGATCTACATCCAGTACAACAATTTCCGGATCACCGATCCGAACACCTGCCCGGCCGAAAAGTATTTCACCAAAAACTTCGTCAATCCAGATTGCGTGCGCTGGGAACTGCACCGCACCTTTGTCGTGGAAGCACGGCTGAAGCCGGGGTTTCGCCACGTCCTGCCGCGCAGGATCATGTACTTCGATGAAGATGTATGGGGCCCCGGCACTGGCGTCGGCTATGACGCAAGCGGCAGCATCTTCCGGGTTGATGAAGCGCCCTACTTCCCGTATTACAACCTCGGCTACGGCCATGCCGTCAGCGCAGCCATCACGATGGACCTGAATACCGGCGCGTACTACCAGTCGACCTTCTATGCCTACCCGGGTGGCGGCATCGTCGAAGGGAAGAAAAAACCGGATACGTTCTATTCGCCCGAGTCGCTGGCGGGCGAGGGAATTCGCTGACCGCTAGTCGCGAAAGTTGCCGTATTTGAGCGGGAAGTCGGTGATCGACTTGCGCACCAGCGCGATCGCCTCCTGCAACAGGTCGCGCTTGGCACCGGTAACGCGCACGGCATCTCCCTGGATGCTGGCCTGTACCTTGAGCTTGCTGTCCTTGATCATCCTGACGATTTTTTTCGCCAGCTCGCTTTCGATGCCGACCTTGATTTTCAGCACCTGCTTGACCTTGTTGCCGGAAATCTTGTCGACATCCTGAGCATCAAGGCGCTTGGTGCTTTCGACTTCCTTCTTTTCCATCGCAGGAAAAAGGATGTCCTTGATTTGATCGAGTTGAAAGTCGGAGTCACCAAACAGCGTGATGACCTTGTCTTTTTCGTTCAGCTCGATCTGCGCCGAGGTACCCTTGAAGTCGTAGCGGTTGTCGATCTGCCTAGAAGCGACATCAATCGCGTTTTTCAACGCCACCATGTCGGCTTCTGAAGTTATGTCGAATGACGGCATGCGACTCTCCCCAAATCAGTGAGACAACACCTGCAATTTATCCGAAGTGACAAACGTAATGATACGGCTCACCCGACACTTCAATATCAAAGCTCGAGTTGCCGGGAATGCTGAAGCGCTCGCCGGCCTTGGCGGTCTTCCACTCACTCTCACCCTTCAACAGATAGCACACCGAGCCGGCAATGGTTTCCATGATTTCCGGCGCGCCGGTGTTGAACGTGAGTTTCGACGGCAACACGACGCCAACACTCTTTTTGCTGCCATCGGCAAATTGAACGGTGTGGCTGACGCACTTGCCATCGAAATAGACGTTGGCCTGCTTGACGACAGAGACGTTATCGAACTGGGACATGCTGATCTCTCAAATAAGTGGGGGCAATTATTTTTTGCTTTTTGCAGCACGCTTGTTCTGTGCATTGCCTGCAATGCGCATGCGCAAGGCATTGAGCTTGATGAAACCACCCGCGTCCTTCTGGTCATACGCACCGGCGTCATCTTCGAAGGTCGCGATGGTGGGGTCGAACAGGGAGTCCGTCTTCGAATCGCGCGCGACGACAGTGACGCTGCCCTTGTAAAGCTTGACGCGCACCGAACCGTTGACACTCTGCTGCGTGTGGTCGATCAGCACCTGCAAAGCCTTGCGCTCCGGGCTCCACCAGTAGCCGTTATAGATCAGGCTGGCGTAGCGCGGCATCAGGTCATCCTTGAGATGCGCGACTTCACGGTCAAGGCAGATCGACTCGATACCGCGATGCCCCTTGAGCAGAATGGTGCCGCCCGGCGTTTCATAGCAACCGCGTGACTTCATGCCGACGTAACGGTTCTCGACCAGATCGAGGCGACCGACGCCGTGCTTGCCGCCAATCTGGTTCAACGTCGCCAGCAGATCGTGCGGCTTCATTTTCTTGCCATTGATGGCAACCAGATCACCGTGCCTGAATTCAAGATCAAGGTATTCTGGCTTGTTCGGCGCCTTTTCCGGCGCTACGGTCCAGCGCCACATCGACTCCTCGGCTTCCGCCGATGGATTCTCCAGATGGCGGCCTTCGTAGGAAATGTGCAGCAGGTTGGCATCCATCGAATAGGGCGAGCCACCTTTCTTGTGCTTCATGTCGATCGGAATGCCATGCTTTTCGGCATAGGCCATCAGCTTTTCGCGTGACAGCAGATCCCATTCGCGCCATGGTGCGATGACTTTGACGTTGGGCATCAGGGCATAGGCCCCCAGCTCGAAACGCACCTGGTCATTGCCCTTGCCGGTGGCGCCATGTGAAATCGTATCGGCGCCGGTCTTGCGCGCGATGTCGATCATGCGCTTGGCGATCAGCGGCCGCGCGATCGACGTACCGAGCAGGTATTCGCCTTCGTAGATCGTGTTGGCGCGGAACATCGGGAAGACGAAGTCACGTACGAACTCTTCGCGCAGGTCGTCGATGAAGATGTTCTTGGGCTTGATGCCGAACTGGAGCGCCTTGGCGCGCGCCGGTTCCAGCTCTTCGCCCTGGCCCAGGTCCGCGGTGAAGGTCACCACTTCGCATTGATACGTGTCCTGCAACCACTTGAGAATGACGGAGGTATCCAGACCGCCCGAATATGCCAGTACTACCTTGTTGACTTTACTCATATCACTTTCGCTATCAAAACTAATTGCTGATCCTGCCGAGCAGAAGAAACTCCATGAGTGCCTTCTGCGTGTGCAGGCGATTTTCGGCTTCGTCCCATACCACACTCTGCGGACCGTCGATCACTTCCGCCGCGACTTCCTCACCGCGGTGCGCCGGCAGGCAATGCATGAACACCGCTTCCGGACGCGCCACCTTCATCATGTCTCCATCGACTTGCCAATCGGCGAAATCGCGCAGACGTTCTTCGTTCTCTGCCTCAAAGCCCATCGACGTCCAGACGTCGGTCGTCACCAGATCGGCATCGCGCGCCGCATCCATCGGGTCGGTGAACTCTTCGAAATGATCGGTACCGTAGAGGCCTGCGCGCTCCGGTTCAACTTCGTAACCCGGCGGAGTCGATACGTGCACGTTGAAGTCGAACACTTCGGCGGCTTGCAGCCATGTGTTGCAGACATTGTTGGAGTCACCGATCCAGGCCACGGTTTTCCCGTGGATCGGGCCACGCTGCTCGATGAAGGTGTAGATGTCAGCGAGTATCTGGCAGGGGTGATACTCGTTGGTCAGCCCATTGATCACCGGCACGCGCGAATTTGCAGCAAAACGTTCGACAATCTCCTGTTCGAATGTCCGGATCATCACAATATCACTCATGCGCGACATCACCTGCGCCGCATCTTCCACCGGTTCTCCGCGGCCCAGTTGGGAGTCGCGCGTATTCAGATAGATGGCGGAACCGCCCAATTGCTGCATACCGGCTTCAAACGACAGGCGCGTGCGAGTACTGGCCTTCTCGAAAATCATCACCAGCGAACGATCCACCAGCGGCCAGTATTGGCGATAAGACTTGAACTCGTTCTTGATCCAGCGCGTGCGCTGAAAAAGGTAGTCGATCTCGTCGCGCGTCAGATCCTTGAACTGGAGAAAATGGCGCGGCTTGTTTTGTATTGCCGTCATGATCAGCCCGCGAGGAATTCCTTGATCAACGCCGAGAGCCCGGTGACCAGTTCGTCGGCATCCGCATCGCTGAATATCAGTGGCGGCAAGAGACGAATCACCTTGTCGGCCGTCACATTGATCACCAAGCCAGCGTTGATGGCACGCATGACCAGATCACCGCAAGGGCGATCAAGCTCAATGCCAATCATCAAGCCGTCACCACGAATCTCGACAACGCCCGCCATGGCTGCGAGTTCCCGAGCAAATCCGGCACGAATTGACTGGCCAAGCTTCGCAGCTCTCTGCATCAGGCCATCCTCTTCGATCACGTCGAGGGTCGTCAGTGCTGCCACGCAGGCGAGTGGATTGCCACCGAAGGTGGAGCCATGGTTGCCCGGTCCGAATACGCCCTTGGCCGCACCCGCAGCCAAACATGCACCGACCGGAACCCCAGAGCCAAGCCCCTTGGCCAAGGTCATCACATCGGGCTTGATGCCGGCATGTTGATGTGCAAACCATCTGCCCGTGCGCCCGATGCCGCACTGCACTTCATCAACCATAAAGAGCCAGCCCTTTTCGTCGCAAATACGACGCAGGCCACGCAGGTAGTCTTGATGCGCGATGTTGATGCCGCCTTCGCCTTGAATCGGTTCAAACAGGACCGCGACCACATTGGCGTTGTGCGTGGCGACGGTTTCGATTGCGGCCAGATCGTCAAAGGGCACACGCACAAAACCCGCGACCAGCGGCTCGAAGCCGGCCTGAACCTTGCGATTGCCCGTCGCGGAGAGCGTCGCCAGCGTGCGGCCATGAAACGCGTGCTCCATCACGATGATGGCGGGTGATTCAACCCCTTTGCGATGCCCGTAGAGACGTGCCAGCTTGATGGCCGCCTCGTTGGCTTCACAACCCGAGTTGCAAAAGAACACTTCATCCATGGCGGAAAGTGCTGCCAGCCTGTCGGAGAGGGCTTCCTGCTCCCGAACCACATACAGGTTTGACGTATGAATCAGGCGCGCGATCTGGTCCGACAAAGCCTTGACCAGGCGCGGATGGCCATGACCGAGCGTATTGACCGCAATGCCGGCCAAGGCGTCGAGATAGCGTTTGTCATTTTCGTCGTACAGATTGCTTCCTTGCCCACGGGCAAAGGCAATCGGCAGACGGGAATAGTTGTTCATCAGATGCGACATGTTCACTCCGTCCGCAATTTTCTCCTTGCGGCGCAATTGGGTGACTGAAAAAGCAGACGGCGGCTTGCGCCGCCGTGTATTGGGAAAGCGGATATTATGCGAAAAAACAGGCTCTGTACAGTACATGACCATGCGCATCGCAGTGTTCAATCAAAAGGGGGGCGTCGGCAAAACAACAACCGTCCTTAGCCTTGCATCTGCATTACACCAATCGGGACAAACACCTGTCGCCATCGACATGGACCCGCAAGCCCACCTGTCGTCCGTGCATGGCAACGCGCTAAATGGCGTCGAACGAAGCATGTTTTCGTTTTTCCAGCAACAGACGACGCTGCGCGCAATTGAAATCGACTGAGTCGGCGTCGGCAAACTCATACCAGCTCATTCGGAGCTGATCAAAGTCGATTCGATTTTCGGCAAGGGGCCGAACATTCTAAACCGTCTCAATCAGGCGCTTGATGACGATGCACATTTCAAGGATCGGACAATATTGATCGACTGCTGCCCCTACCTTGGCGTGCTATCTCTGAACGCGGTATTTTCAGCCGATCTGGTGCTGGTACCCGTTTCGTCCGATTTCATGTCATTGCGTGGTGCGAGTCAAATCGAACGCACATTGAAAGCCCTTGAACAGGTTCTCAAGCGTCGCGTCGAACGGCGTTATTTGCTGACCCGATTTGATCGACGTCGCAATATGAGCTTCGACATCCAGAAAAAAATGGTCGAGTTGTTCGGCGACGAAGTCTGTGACACGGTGATTTCGGAAAATGTCGCACTGGCAGAAGCACCGGCGTTGAATCTTGACATTTTCAGCCACGCCCCACAAAGCCGTGGCGCTGAGGACTATTCAGCGCTCAGGGTGGAACTGCAGAACAAGGGATTGATGTAGCCGCTGCGCTTGAATCAGCGCGAGATCATTCGCAGCACATCGTCGTAAGTGGCATTCACGGGCGTACGAACGCTGCCGTGATGTGCTGTGCATTCAAGGATTTCACAATCCCTGTACATTTGACGCAATTTTCTTTGCGCCTCTTCATGATCACGGCCGTGGATCATCAGCTTGTCCAATACCAAGCCAACCCGTGTGCGAATACGGAATCCATATTTTGTTATTGCCGGGGCTTGCATGAAAAGCCCTTTCAAGTCATGTAGATGGCTTAAGTATATGTAGCGTATTCTGGCTAGGCAAGCTATTTTTTTAATTTTTAATGAAATAGTTCACGTCACTGGTCTCGACCTGTGTTTCTCTTTGGGGCGCCAATGGCCTTGGTGCTAAACTCAAACCAACCCCTAAAAATCCTGAACTAGGCAACTCATGGTGGCACACAGCCATTCCAGTTTCATCATTCTGGGCGTCTGTTCCGGGGGCGCCAGGTTTCGTCCCAGCGATTGGGCTGAGCGACTATGTGGCGTTATGTCCGCCTTTGGTGGTGAAGGCAGGATCGGCTATTCGCCCTATGCGCAACCGGGAAATTCAGATGGGGAAAAATGCGTTTATGTCGATGTCCGAATTCACGATATCGAGCCAAAGGCCTACCACTTCCTGGAGAACTTCGCCAAGGACAACGATCTGAAAACGATTCCGTGGAAACCTGACGCGGCCTGAAAACGCAGCAGGCCCAAACTACCGTTCAAGCGCAACGCTCGAACGGAAAGACAATCAGAGCGCCTTGATGGCGGCTGAAAGGCGGCTCTTGTAGCGAGCGGCAGTATTCTTGTGAACGATCTTCTTGTCGGCGATCGAGTCAATCACGCTTTGGGATTGCTTGAAAACCTCGGCTGCTGCAGCCTTGTCGCCAGTGGCGACGGCTTTGCGAACAGACTTGATCGCAGTACGCAATTTGGAACGCAGACCCACGTTGTGAGCGCGTTGCTCCGTCGCTTGACGTGCGCGCTTGCGGGCTTGGGCGGTATTGGCCATGTGATTATCCGGGTGGTTGAGGCAAAAGAAGGGCGCGATTATAGGGATTACTCTGCAGATTTGCAAGGTAAATTCCTCTGCTCACTGCCACTTGCCCCGGCCCCCAGTCGCTAGTATTGGCGGCTTCTGATACCTCCTGCTACACCGCCTATGAACTTGCTCCGGGCCCTTGCCACCGTCAGCGGAATGACGCTGTTGTCCCGTGTTCTGGGTTTTGTGCGTGATTTCGTCATTGCCAATGCCTTTGGCGCAGGGATGGCAACGGACGCTTTCTTCGTTGCCTTCCGCTTGCCGAATCTCCTGCGTCGACTATTCGCGGAAGGCGCCTTTTCGCAGGCATTTGTGCCAATGTTGGCCGAATATCGGAGCAAACGTGGCGAAACAGACACGAAAATGCTGGTGGATCGCGTTGCTTCCATCCTTTTGCTCGCGGTCTCGGCAGTCGCGCTGATCGGCATGATTGCGACGCCAGTGATCATCTATTTGACAGCGCCCGGCTTTGGCAATGATCCCGAAAAGTTTGCACTGACCGTCTCGCTGACGCGAATTACCTTTCCCTACATTGTCTTCATGTCCCTGGTCGCGCTGGCTGCGGGGGTACTCAACACATGGAGCAAATTTGCCGTTCCGGCCTTCACTCCCGTCATGCTCAATCTGGCCATGATTGCGGGCGCCCTGATTCTTACTCATTACTTTGATCCGCCGATCATGGCACTGGGTTGGGCCGTCTTCATTGGTGGAGCCCTGCAGCTGTCGATACAAATTCCGGCACTCAGAAGAATCGGCATGCTGCCGCGCTTTGATCTGGCGTGGAATGATGAGGGTGTGCGGCGGATCCTGAAATTGATGGCGCCCGCGGTGCTGGGTGTTTCGGTGTCGCAGATATCCCTGCTGATCAACACCATCTTCGCCTCCTATCTGGAAAGCGGCAGCGTATCGTGGCTGTATTACGCCGATCGGATGATGGAGTTTCCCGCTGGCATGCTGGGTGCCGCCCTGGGGACCATCCTGCTGCCAAGCCTGGCCAAGACGCATGCCACTCAGCAACACGAAGAATTCTCGGCCCTGCTCGACTGGGGCTTGCGTATCACCTTGCTGCTTACGCTGCCAGCGGCACTGGCTCTCGCCATCCTTGCCGTGCCGCTGCTTTCCACACTGTTTCAGCATGGCGCATTCACTGCCGAAGCCGTACTGCGCACCCGCGAAGCACTGGTGGCATACAGCATCGGCCTTACCGGTCTGATTCTCGTCAAAATTCTTGCGCCCGGCTTTTATGCACGGCAAGACATCCGCACGCCGGTGAAGATTGCGCTGTTCACCCTGGCCATCACGCAGATAATGAACTTTGCGTTGATCGGCTCGCTCAAACACGCCGGACTGGCGCTTTCCACGGGCCTCGCGTCCTGTGCAAATGCATTCCTGCTCTACCGCGGCCTGCGCACGCGTGGCGTCTATAAACCGGCAGCGGGCTGGACAGGCTTCGTGCTCAAGCTCCTGCTTGCAATTACCGTAATGGGGGCAGTGCTCTGGTATGGTATGGGGGCAGAAGCTGATTGGCTGCATCCACACTCGAGTCGGATTGCAAGACTTTCGGTATTGGTGGTATTGGGTAGCGGCAGCTATTTTGCAACGTTGCTGATTTGCGGATTTCGCATAAAAGACTTCAAGCGCAGGGGCGCATAGGCCGAATTCTGCGGGCTTGAAAGATAAGTAACCACTTAGGGGGTAAAATGGCTGCTGCAAACAGGGATCCCAAGATGAACGCTTCCATTCTTCAATACTTGAAAACAAACGGCGAAGGTTTTGATGCCGATATCGCCAAGGCGCTGCATATCCCGATTGGTCAGGTGAACAAACACGTTGCCGAGTTGTCCACCGCAGGTGAAGTCATCTGCTGCAAGGTCATCAAATACAACGATGGCAAGATGCTGGAAGGCGTCAGCTGCCGATTGGCCGGCAAATTGCCCACCCCTGCTCCCGGACGAAAACCGGGTGCGAAAAAGGACTCAGGCTCCGAACGGGATCGGCACGACCCTGAATAACAAGCCCCTGCTGCCATGAAAAAGCTCAAGCACGAAAACGAGTTATTCAAGGCAGCGCTGATTGCCGGCGTCAA
>CANJXH010000015.1 GCA_947478755.1 Betaproteobacteria bacterium
ACCGCGCTGATGTTCTGGACCATCACGCTCAACCCGACGTCCGACATGCCGGACATGCAGCCACGCGCACCAACGCTGGAATTCATCCGCCGCATCGCCACGGCCATCGACGATCTCGATGCCATGGAAAGCTTCAAGTAACCCATCAAGGAAACCATCATGTCGATTACCGTTGAACAACTCACGGCTGCCTACGAGGAAGAAAAAAAGAACAATCGCCCGCCGGTCACCGCGGATGACGTTCCCTTCACCTACGACGCCATCACGCCGGCATGGCTGACCGTCGTGCTCTGCGACCAGCATCCCGGCGCCAAAGTGGTATCACACCGGCTCGATGTGCCCGACGACGGCAATTCCAATCGCATCCGCATCTTCGTCGAGTACAACACTGCCGGCAAAAAGGCCGGCCTGCCCGAGCGCGTGTTCTGCAAGGCGTCGCAGGGCCTGGCCAACCGCATTTCGCTGGGACCACCGGGGGCCATCCAGGCCGAGGTCAATTTCTACAACCAGATTCGCCCGTCACTGGCGATCGAAGCACCGTTCAGCTACTACGCCAGATTCAACGCGGCGCTGAACTCGATCATCATCATGCGCGAGCTTGATCCGGCAACTACCTTCTGCACCCACACCACCGACATCACCCGCGCTCGCGTCGAAGACCAGCTGCGCGTGCTGGCGGCCTTCCATGGCAAATATCTCGAAAGTCCCGAACTGCAAACCTCGCTTGCCATCTTCAACAGCTGGACCAATTTTTTCAAGGGCATGGACTACGCCAATTTCGAGAAGGCGTGCGACCAGGGCTTCGGCATTGCCGAAGAAGTTATTCCGGGGCGCATGTTCAAGCGTCGTCAGGAGATCTGGCCACTGACGCAGAAGTCCTACCTGCGCCACGAGCAACTGCCGCACACGCTGAACCACGGCGACGACCACCTGCGCAACTGGTACATCACGCCGGTCGGCGCCATGGGGCTCAACGACTGGCAGGCCGCGACCCGTGGCCACTGGTCGCGCGACGTGATCTATGCCATCACCACCTCGCTCACGGTCGAGAACCGGCGCAAGTGGCTACCCGACCTGCTGCACTACTACCATGACCAGTTGCAGGAATGCGCCGGCCGCAAGGTGGCCTTCGACGGCACGCTGGATGAATGCCGGCGCCAGCTGTTCACCGTACTCGCCTTCTGGACCATTACCATCAATCCCGCACCCGGCATGCCCGACATGCAGCCGCGCGATTCCACGCTCGAATTCATCCGCCGCATCGCGCTGGCGATCGATGACCTCGACGCGATGGACAGTTTCAAATAGCCACAACACTTCATTGACAACACTTCGTCAGGACCTTCACATGAGCACACCAAAACCTCGCCTCGTCATCTACGGCACCGGCCAGTTCGGCGGCTACATCACCCGCTTTGCGCTCGACAAGGGCTGGCCAATCGTCGCTGCCTTCAACCGCGCCGGCCCCAAGATCGGCCAGGACCTTGGCCGCCTCTACAAGCTCGGCCGCGATATCGGCGTGGTGGTGCAGGATTGCGAGACTGCCGATTTCAGCGCCCTGCGCGGCCAGGCAGACATCGGCGTGGTGGTAATGAGCGATCAGCTGACCACCAATTTCGGCGCCTACGAACGACTGATGAAGGCCGGCCTCAACGTGATCTGCCACGGCGGCGAATCGTATTTCCCCTTTGGTTCCAACCCTGCCATCGCGCCGAAAATCGACGAATTGGCCAAAGCCAACCAGGTGAGCTTCAGCGGCGGCGGCATCTGGGACATGTCGCGCATCTGGGCCGGCATCCTGGTCGCCGGGCCCTGCACCGAGCTGCGCAGCCTGCGCCAGACCAGCATCACCGACGCGCAACGCAACGGCCTCGCCCAGATGCTGTCGATCGGCGTCGGCGAAACCGTCGAGGAGTTCACCGCCAAACGTGTGGCCAAGGCCGGCCCCACCAACAGCATGTACAAGACCATTCCGCAGCAGGTGCTGGTCGGGCTGGGTTACACCCCCACCGCCGTGCGTGAAAAACTGGAACCCGTCGTCTTCGACCAGCCGATCTGGTGCGCCCTGCTGGACAAGGAACTCACCGCCGGCACCAGCGTCGGCACCCGCATCATCGCCGAGGTCGATACCGCTGAGGGCGTGACGGCCAGCGCCCATATTGAGCTGCGCCTGTTCCGCGAGGGCGAAGTCGAGCACATGCGCTGGGAGGTAGACGGCATGCCACACACCCGCATCCGCATCGAGCGCGATGACTCCAGCCACTTCACCTGTTCCAGCCTGTTCAACCGCATCCCCGACGTGATCGCCGCCCCGCCGGGCATCCAGGAGCTGTACAAGCTCGGCCCGATGCGGCACACGGCGTTGGCTTGATAAAAATCATATAGTCACAGAGGACACAGAGAACACAGAGAAAGGCCAAGGCCGCCGTTTTTCTGAGTCCGCTCTGTAATATCTGTCGCTTGAATCGAGGTTTTGAACGATTGACCGCAAAAGACAACAAGAACACTGACAAAGACAAAGCCCCAAGGTTTTTCTCTGTGACCTCTGTGTCCTCTGTGGCTTGAATAGGGTTTTCATCGATTGACCACTGACGACAATCAGAACACCGGGAAAGACAAAGCCTGACGTTTATCCCTCTGTGATCTCTGTGTCCTCTGTGGCTTGAAATAGGGTTTTCAAATGTCAAAAGGTTTCCAGCTCGCTCTCACTGCCGATCAGCTGCTCGCCAAGGCGCGCGAGATCACCGGCATCGACATCATCGACACCGACGTGGTCGAGCCGCTCACCGTGATGGTGAATTCGATCAACGAAGAATCGAACCTGCACGCGGCCGGCGCCGTGGCCATGCAGCAGCGCCTGCTGCGCCTGCTGTGCAACCGCCTGCGCATGCAGCGCGACTTTGCGGCCCACCCCGAGATCGCCGAGCAGGTGATTCGCGCGCCCATCGTCATCTGCGGCATGTCGCGCACCGGCTCGACCAAATTGCAGAAGCTGCTAGCCAACTCCGGCGACTTCAACTGGCTGCCTTACTGGCAGAGCCACAACCCCGCCCTCATCAGCGGCCAGCGTGATGAATCGCCGCAATGGCGCATCAACGACGCCGATGCCTGGGTCAAATGGTTCGACGAGGCATCGCCCGAAACCAAGTACGGCCACGCGCAGGAAACCCATGAGCCGGAAGAAGAGAGCTACATGCTGGAGCAGAGCCTGCGCACCGCCTGCTTCATCGGCTGGTCCGAAATTCCCGGCTACCTGCAATGGCTGTTCAGCCATGACATCTCGGCGCAGTTCCGCTACCTCAAGCAACTGCTGCAATACCTGCAGTGGCAGGGCCTGCAAAGCCCGGACAAGCGCTGGGTGCTGAAGTGCCCGCTGTATTTCGGCCTGGAGCTGCTGTTGCGCGCCGTGTTTCCCGATGTCAGCTTCGTCATGACGCACCGCCACCCCAAGCACATCATGCCCTCCTCGGTGCGGCTGCTGGAATGCTTCCACATGCCCTTCACCGAACCCAAGGTCGATGCCATGGCCCTGGTGGGCGGCCTCTCGGCCCAACTCACCGGCCACCTGCAGGTGCGGGCCTCCGTGCCCGACATCCGCTTTCTCGACGTGCGCTTCGAGCAGGTGGTCGGCGATGTGCCAGCCGTGATGCAGAAGGTGTACGACTATTGCGGCATCGCGCTCCGCCCCGAATCGCTGCAGCGCGTGGTGGCATGGAATGACGCCAACCCGATGAACAAAAAAGGCGTGCACAAATATTCGCTCGCCGACTACGGCTTCAGCGAGTCGATGATCGAAAAGATGTTCGCCGACTACATCAAGTTGCTGGGCACGCTGTAGCAGGCCGCGCAAGCGAAAGGAACACGGCATGCAAACCGAACTCTGGATGCGCATCGACATTCGCGGCGCCGGCAAGGTGGCGTCGTCGGCCGAACTCTGTGCCGCCGCCATCGACCAGGCCGTGTGGGCCGAAGACAATGGCTTCGACGCCATCCTGTTTGCCGAACACCACGGCACCGACGACGGCTATCTGCCCTCGCCGATGATCATGGCCGCCGCCGTGGCAGCGCGCACCAAGCGCATCCGCCTGCAACTCGGTGCGCTGATCCTGCCGCTCAGCAGCCCGCTGCGCGTGGCCGAAGACATTGCCGTGCTCGACAACGTCAGCAACGGCCGCGTGGACATCACCGTCGGCGTCGGCTATGTGCCGTCGGAATTCAGGATGTTCGGCGTGGACATGAAGCAGCGCCCGGCCCTCACCGAAGAAGGCATCAGCACCCTGCGCGCCGCCTTCACCGGCGAGCCCTTCATCTATCGTGGCCGCAAGGCCCGCGTGACGCCGAAGCCGGTGCAGCCGGGTGGGCCGGAGATCATGCTGGCCGGTGCGGTGAAGGCTTCCGCACTGCGCGCTGCGCGCTTTGGCGACGGCTTTTTCCCCACCGTGGTGACGCCGGAACTGCTCGACCTCTATCGCAGCGAATGCGCTCGCGTCGGCAAGCCGGTCGGCCGCATCATCGACATGACCGGGCCGGCCTCGGTGCATGTGAGCAACGACCCGGCGCGCGACTGGCAGCGCGTCGGCCCGCACATGATGCACGAGATCAACGCCTACAGCCGCTGGGCCAGCGAGAGCGAGACCCTGACCAACTACAGCTTTCCCTACATTGAGGATGTCGAGCAGCTCAAGCCGATGGGCGCCTTCCACGTCTTCACGCCTGACGACTGCCTCGCCCTGCTTGAAGACAAGCGCAGCAAGGGCCGGTCGTTCATCTTCAACCCGCTCTGCGGCGGCACCCACCCCGACATCGCCTGGGAAAGCCTGCGCCTGATGGAAAAGGAAGTGCTGCCGCGATTCGGGCACACGCCAGTGCCGCGCTTAACGAAGGCCTGAACCCTCCAGCAGCAATTTCGAGCGCGATTGGCGGCGGTTAAGGAAGGTATCGGCTTGCAACCTTCTGGCAGAATTCGCCGCCATCGGGAAAAACACGGACAATACGAAGCAGCGCCTTGCTGCTGACTGCGGACGATATTTCAGTTAGATATTCGAAATGCCATCAAAAGCCACTTCCAAAGCCCAAATCGAAACCAACGAGGCACGCCTGCTCGCCGCCGCCCTTCGTTGTATCGAGAAGTTTGGTGTTGCAAAGACCTTTATCGAAGACATTGCCAAGGAAGCTGGGCTAAGCAGACCGACTGCGTATCGCGTGTTTGGTAGCCGAATGGTGCTGCTTGAGCGCGTAGCGCAAGAGCGCGTGGATTTGATGGAAGCCAAAATGAAACCACGCATGCTGAAATACAGCTCGTTCGAGGAAGCCTTGATCAAGGGCACTGTAGCTTCAATGAACGTGGCCAAGAGCGACAAGATGTTCATGGACATTGTCGCCGAGTTGGGAGAAAGGGGAATCGAGCGCTATATGGTCGATCCCAAGTCGCACGCACATGAAAATATCAAGGGCGTCTGGAGTGATGTCATCGATCGGGCCACCGAAAGCGGTGAGCTCAAGGCTGGCCTGACCAAGGACGAAGTTGTTAACTGGATAGCCTCATTGGAGTGCATTCTCCTGCTCAGGGATGACCTGACGGCCAAAAAGGACCAGGAATTGTTCCTCAAGAAATTCATGGTCCCTGCATTGCTCGCTTGATTGAACGCCTCAGCCGCCGAGGAAGACGCTTTTACGGTTGCTCCGTTCAATGTGGCCATAACCTACGGTACCGTCCGGGGCCGTTACCTTCACCTGGCATTCGACAAGGAACAGCGGGTCACCTGCGGCATCCCAGGCGATGCCGTTGATGTTGTCATTGTTAAATGTGGTTGAGCAAGGGAAGCTGTGCAGTATTTCTACGCGGTAGGTCACTTTCTCGGAACCTTCGGCCTTGAACACCCAATCGAACTGCAGTGGAGCACCGACGACACTCGTGAGGCGAGGCATTATCGAAATTTCGATTTTATGGGCTTGCCCGTCTTTGCTGAACAGGACACCAATTGGCTCACGTTGCTCGGTGGCCGATGCGTAAACACCGATTGTGTGAATCGTGCAGTCCGGCATGGCAATGAGGCCGAAGTGATGTGAATGGAAGTGAGTCCAGTCACGTACCCCGGAAGAGTGATCGTAATAGGAGATGCCATCCAGGCGATAGGATTCCTTGCCAATCTGAAGCGTACCTTTGCAATGTCCCAGTTGTTCGACATGCACTTCGGCGAAGTCCGGTTTACCGGTCAGGAATGTGGCCATGTCCCACCATGGGCGGCTGCCATCGGCAACGAGTTCGAACTGTGCCGGTACCGAAGGCGCACCTGAGCCGCGCGGTGCCTTGCCAAGCTCTTCAATGGTTGTCAGCTCCGTTACACCTTCAAACCGTGCCGACCATCCAATTTCCGCCGTTCGCAGCACGAGACTTGGGGTATTGACCCCCATCTCATCCGGATTTTTCACCCAGGAGCGCTCGACAGCAACTCGCTCTCCCGGCAAATAAATGGCGGTCTGTACCCACCACCAATCGAGGTTGCCGCGCAGGCGCCCCGCGTGCAGAAAAAGACCAACCCCTTCCTTGGGGTTGTAGCAACCACCCCAGCGGGTTTCGCTCCACATGGGGACGTCGTACTTTGCCTTGACATTGGTATCCAGTTTCTTGGTCATATTCAAATCTCCTCAGGTTGTTGTCACCAGAATTAGTCAGATACGCACTAAGAAATAATCGAGCATACGTAATCCGAGTTTCGCAACCCCAGCCGCTCAGCCCCAAGCGACTGGAGCTTTTTTACAGAATCAATCACCAGTTTACATTTGAAACATGATACGTGGTACTGTTCGTGTGTCAAGCGATCAGGGCCTCAACGACATTCCGGCGGCCGCGATCAAAAGCTAAAGTATCAAAAATAATGGTGGAGACACTCAGTCCGATTCGCATACTTCGATACACACCCGAAACGATACCCAGTACGTAACGCACGGTGCACTTTGCATGCGGCATCTGCTGCAGCGCCAAGTCAAATGGCGTGCATTGTTTTCGCCTACAACAAAAAAGGAACGACCATGAAATTTACGAATCGCGAATGCCTGGAGAAGATGCTGCTTGCCATGCAGCAAGGGATAGTCCCGGTATTGGGGTCATCGGACACCGCCAAGGTGGCCTTTGGTACCGTGATGCAGGGACTTCAGGAACTGCTTAAACGGGAGACCATTACGCCGACGATATTGAAAAATCACTTTCCGGCGGGACTCGACATCGCCAATCGGCAAATTGAGCTGCTTGCGAGTCTGAATCGACAGGAGGTGGTCAACCTCAAGGCGTCATATATGCAAGTCGCAAGTTTCAATCCGGCTTGGGAAAATGTGTCTGGCTTGCAAAAAAAATATGATGAACTGATGACGCACTTGGAAAACTGCAGTCGTGCACTTTTCGACTGCACATCGACGGCAAGTGCTGAGCAAAAGCTAAAAATATCGGGATTGCTGAAACAAGCAGCGGAGTGGGAGCTTTCCTTTGTCAATCAGCAAGGGCAGCCTTTACCCGCCAGCAATCCAGGCCAAACCCTTGTTTCAACGCTTGATGCAGCACCGCTGGAAGCCTTCATCCGCAAGCAACTACCGGAGAGCAGAACAATTACCGTGGAGAATATTCAACGGGTGCTCGGAGGATTTGGCAAGGAAACCTGGCTTTTTGACCTGGTGACCGACGCTGGTCTGCAGCCATTGGTAGTCCGCAAGAACAATATCGCCCCCGGGCTTCTCGATAGGGGTACATGGCAAATCAATCAGGAATTCTCGCTGATTCAACTTGTATATCAAGAAGGCATCACCATTCCAGAGCCTTTATGGATGAGCATGAAGGAACCTGGAATCAACACGCCGTTTTTTATCGCCAGAAGGGTCAGCGGCAAGGCGATGGGGACATTCATGAAGGGCAATGATGATCTGACCGAGGGGCTCTGGTGCCAGGTAGCCGAGCAACTGGCCAAAATTCACACCATACCCATCCAACGTTTTTCCGGCTACATCAGCGAGTTCTATGGCGATGAATTGCAGAATGCCACCGCCAGCCAGGGCATGCGCCACTATCTCAATTGGTGGCATGACTACTGGAAAAGCTTCGACCGCATTTCCTCGCCAATGGAAATCTATCTGTTTGACTGGCTTTATAACAACCTGCCCGATGATCGCCGGCCTGCCAGCCTCATACACAGTGACTTTGGCCCGCACAACATGCTTGCGGACGGCGATCGCTTGACGGCGATTTTGGATTGGGAATCCACATTATTCGGCAGTCCCGCCATGGACCTTGCCTACGTGAAACGCTGGGTGACGGAAACCATGGACTGGCAAAACTTCGTGGATCACTATGAACGCTGTGGTGGCCCCCATATCGATCAGGCCGAGTATGCCTTTTGTGATGCGCTGACCTATATGCGCACGCTCACCGGCACCAACATGTCATCCGCGAATTTGCGCTTTCACAAATCGACCGAATACAAGGAATTGTTGTTGGGATTGCAGTTTGTACCGCAAATGATGATCTCCGCATTCAACAATACGGTATGACTCGACGACCGAATATTTACAGACCAATCCGAGTTCTGCAAATAGATCGTCCTACAGAATTCGATTCCAGTCGATGTGGCGTTAAATGGGGCTGGCGTTAAATGGGTCAGTGTCATTTGGGTTTCTTGCCGACCGATTCGCCATGCCGTCGCCGTAGGTCAACGATAGCAATGGATGACGGATTCAAAATCCAAATGACACGGCCCCCTTTAACCTGAGGGTGCCGATGTCGCCCGGCATCACCGGCCTGGTGCGGGGCAAGCAGTAAGGGTGCCTATCCGACCCGACGGACGGCGATCGGCACCGCGCTCATGCGCGGCATGCCGTGGTAGGGATCGAAGTCGTCTTCCCAGTGCAGCAGACGGTTGACATTGGCGCCGTCGCGGCGCGGGTCGTAGTCTTCGCCTGCGTTCCGGCCGAAGCCGTGGCACATCGACAGCACGCCGGGGCGCAGGTTGTCGTCGACATCGACAATGCCCAAGATGGCGCCGTGCTGCGAACGGATCTCGACCATGTCGCCGGGCACCACGCCGAGGCTGGCCAGATCCGATGCATGCATGTAGGCCGGGTTGTAGCCGGTCTTTCTCATCCCTTGTGGACGATAGGCGGCGTTGTAGGAATTCTGCTTTCGCACCGGAATGTAGAGCAGGGGATATTCCGCGCTGGTGCCGCGCCGCTGCAGGATGGATTCGGCACGCACCTGCTTGAGCTGCGCCAGCATGTCGGGATTCGCCAACTCAAGGCGTGCAGTGCAGGCCGCATCGCGCGGACCAACCGCCTCGCGCGCGGCGTCGAAGATTTTTCCGTTCGGGTGCTGCTTCACTTCGGCCAGCGGAATCGTCGCGTTGCGGCAGGCGATATCGAACAGCTCGTCGGTCGTCGGCTCGTGCGCCATGTCGAGCGGCTGTGCATCGCCAGGCGCGTCAAGCGCGCCGCGATAGCGGAGCTGCAAGCCGAATTTCCTGGCGATGCGGTAATAGATCTGCCATGCCTCCATCAGGTCCGCCTCCTCGGGCGGGTCGAGCAGCGCTGGCGAATATGCCGCATAGGGCTCTTCCCAGCCGTAGCCGGGATGCATGATGCCGACCAGTTCGCCGAATTGCGAGCAATAGGGAACTTCGAAGGGTTTGCGTGTCGCGATCACATAGTCCGCCACGCGCGAGGTGGCCGACATTTCGACGTCGTGCACCACCAGCAGGTCGAGTGATTCGAGCGCCTTGTGCACGAGCTCGGTCTGCGGCCATGCCAGCATGGCCCCGGCGTGCAAAAACAGGGCGCGTACCTGCCCATCACCCGGCGTGAGTATCTCTCCGGGCAGCGCGGCGACCGGCATGCCGGCCACCGTGTCTTCCAGTCCACGCATCCGCAGCTTGCGGCCATAGCCCCAGGCCGGCCGCGGCGGGTTGGGCTGTGCCTTGAAGGCAAGGCGCGGAAACATCACGCGGGGGCGAACGGCGTCATCGCCCTGCTCGGCCCAGAAGCCGCGCAGCGTCTGCAGGCAGCGCAGCAGATAGGAGGTGAGCGTGCCGCGCGTTGCCATCGAGGGGCCGACGCCGGAACCGAAATCACCGCGCCGCGCCGTGCCGATGAGGCGCGCCGCCTCGCGCAGGTCGGCCTCGTCGATGCCGGCGCGCTCGGCCACGTAGTCCGGCGTGAAGGCGCTCACGGCCGCCGACAACTGCTCGAAGCCGGCGGCATTCAGTTCGACGAAGGGCTTGTTGACCGCGCCATTGGCGATGACCAGATGGACCAGCCCCGCGATGATCGTCGGGTCTTCGCCGGGAATGCATTGCAGGTGCAGCTGCGCTCGCTTTGCCGTTTCCGAGCGGCGCGGATCGATCACGATCAGCGTCGTGCCCTGCTTCACCATGCGCTTGAGCTGCTGCCCCGGATTCTGCGCGAAGTACTGCTTGGAGATGACGGGGTTGCCGCCGACCATGAGGAACAGGTCGCATTTTTCGATGCGCGTACGGCCACCGGCCCAGGTGCCGTGCAGCGCGTCGGCCATGGCGTTGTTGGGCTGGTCGATGGTGTTGTCGCCGTAGAAGTTGTCGGAGCCGATGGCCTGCAGGAAGGCGCGCATCATGCCGCCGAGCGCCTGGTGCTCCACGGCCGGGCCGCCATGAAAACCGGCAAAAGCGCGCGGGCCGTGCTGGTCGAGGATGTGCTTGAGCCGGGTGCTGATTTCCTCGACCAGCTGCACGCTTGAAATCGGCTGGTAACTGCCGTCGGGCATGCGCTTCATGCTGTGCAGCAGCCGTTCGCCGTCGTTGTGCGCGGCGGCAAGCGCGCGGCCGCGCGGACAGATGAAACCTTCGTACAGCGGCGCGTCCGGATTGCCCTCCACCTTGACCACGCGGCCGTCGTCGAGGGTGACGTTGACCGGGCAATAGGCCGCGCAGGAGCGGCAGGTCGATTTCGCCGTCGCGGCGGTCATCAGAGTCTAGAAGTACTGTGAAAAGCGGCCGATGTATTGGGCCATGCCATCACGCAGCTTCTCTTCGGAATAGCCTAGCCGCTGCGGCAGATAGTCACGCTTGCCATGCTTGTGCTGCGGATTCTCCTGATCCCAACGCTGCATCGCCGTGCGCGCCGCGTCGGTCAGTTCGATGCCCGCTGCGCCATATACCTGCTCGATGATCTTGAACGGGTTTGCGACGATGTCGTTGAACGAGACATCAATGAAGCGATGCTTCGCCTCGAGGCCGGCGCGCTGGTCGATGTATTGCCGCAGCTGTTCGCGCGAATAGTTCAGCGTGAATTCGCCGACTTCGAGCGGATCGACGCTGTCGCTGCACATGCTGCGCACGGTGCAGAACATGTCGGCCAGCGAGGTGAGCGAAGTGACCGGGTTGCGATGGCAATGCACCACGGTGGCATCGGGAAATGCCTGCAGCAGCCAGCGCAGGCGGTGCAAGTGACAGGTGGCCTTGAGCAGCCACATGCGGCCGGCGGCATGGTCTTCCCACTGGAAGAACTGCAGGAACAGTTTGAGCTGATCGTAATATGGCTTCGGGCCGATTTTCAATGCCCAGTCCATGTAGCTCGGCATGCGATGCGAGGAATAGGTGACCGAGGTGGAGAGGGAATGCTCCATGAGGAAATCTTCTTCCTCCGGCTCAGTGGCGCCCATTGGATGCGCGGCCGCGAAGTTGGGAAAGTTGTCCCGGGTGTAGGCAGTCACCGCTTCGGCGAGGGCGATGCGCGGGTCCGGCTGGCCCGGCACGGCATCGTCCATCGGTATCGGCGTCAACATGCGCCAGAAGGGAATCTTCTGCAGCGCCGGGTCGGCGGCCATCATGCGCTGCAACTTGGTGGTGCCCGAGCGCGGCAGGCCGACGATGACGATGGGGCCGCGAATCTCCTGTTTGCGGATCTCGGGATGCGCGCTCAGAATCTTTTGCATGCGCAGGCGGTTGCCCAGCAGACGCATCAGGTTCATCTGCTGCGCGGCAGTCCCGGCCGGCGTCAGGTTGGCATCGCGCTTGAACGAATCGATCATGACACGCAGCGGTTCCGCCACGTCGGGTTCGCCAAAATCCTGCAGCCCGGTCTGCTGCCGCGCGGCGGCGATCAGGGCATCGGCATCGAACGCCGGCAAGGGTGGTGGGGTTGCGGAATCTGTTGCAGTCAAGCGGTTCTCCTCATGGTTTCATCGGCGCAGCGGATGCGCTCATTGAGCGAATAGTATCAGTGCGGCGCCCTGAACGATCTTGCTGGCAGACTCCTCCGCCATGAACCGAAAAGGAAAGAACCACAGGTGCCAGCGTCATTTTAAAATCCGATATCACTCTGGCGCATCCCGAAACATCGATAATCGTCAAATGCCTTACACCATCTCCCACATCAACGATCCAACCCACGTCGAGGTCACTTACTCGGGCGTGATTTCGCCGCAGGAGCTCGAAAGCGCTGCGCTGGAAATCGTGGCGCTGATGACGCTGAAGCAGACGCCCCGGCTGCTGGCGGATTGCAGCGGTATCGCAGGCGGCCATTCCGTCTTTGATCTGTATGCGCTGGCAGACTGGGCGATGAGCCACGCCCCACATATCCGCGAGGCCGTGATCATCCCGACACTGCCGCTCTCGTCCGACAACGTGAAGTTCTGGGAAACCACCTGCCTGAATCGCGGTCTGCAGGTGCGCGTTTTCAACGACAGGGCCAGTGCCGAAACCTGGCTGTACGGCGTGCCTGAGGCAGGTTGATTGCGCCGGGTCGTTGCCGGCCAGCCGTCCCCGCCTGCTGCTATAATCCGCCTGCCTTGCGCACTACGTTTATACCAATAACTCTGGAGGACACCATGAGCAACACCAATACCAAAAATCAGCTGATCGTCACGCACAGCGCCATTCCCATGGCGCTGATCATCGGCATCGGCAGCTTTGTCATGACGGGATGGCTGCCGCCGCCCTCGCCCAGCCTGTCACCGGAAGAAGTGGCGAAGATTTTTACGCCCGACAATTACGTGCTGCGGCTCGGCGTGCTGCTGATGTGCATTTTCTGCTCTTTGGTGGTGGCTTTCTCGGGCGTGATCGCGACGCAACTCAAGCGCATTGAAGGCCCGCACCATGTGATGGCCAACCTGCAATACGTTTGCCAGGCCGCCGGCCTTTGCCTTTTCCTGGTGCCGGGCTTCATCTGGCTGGCCATTTCCTACCGCGCCGGTACCAACCCTGAGTTGATCATGGTGCTGAACGACCTTGCCTGGTTCATGTTCCTGGCGGGCTCGGGGCCGACCATCGTGCAATGGCTGGGCATCGGCTGCGCCGTCATCGGCGACAAATCGGCCGAACCGATCTATCCGCGCTGGTTCGCCTTCCTCAATTTCTGGCTGGCGCTGGGTGCCACGGCCGGCCTCGTCATCCCCTTTGTGAAGACCGGGCCGTTTGCCTACAACGGCCTGTTCGGTTTCTGGGTGGTGGCGACGGTGTTCTTCATCTGGGTGAGTTGCGCTTACTGGTGCACCCTGCAGGCGGTCAAAAAACAGGGGCGCGAAGGAAACGCCTGATACCTGATACCGGGCGGGACTAAGTTACACCCGCTCGAAGATGCCCGCCGCGCCCATGCCGGTGCCGATGCACATGGTCACCATGCCGTAGCGGAACTTGTCGCGTTGCATCGCACTCATCAGCGTTGCAACGCGAATCGCGCCGGTGGCGCCGAGCGGGTGGCCGAGGGCAATGGCGCCACCAAGCGGGTTGACCTTGGCCGTATCCAGCTTCAATTCACGAATCACCGCCAGTGATTGCGCGGCAAAGGCTTCGTTGAGCTCGATCCAGTCGATCTGGTCGATCGTGGTGCCGGCCAGTTTCAAGGCACGCGGGATGGCCTCCACCGGGCCGATACCCATGATCTCGGGCGGCACGCCGGCGACGGCAAAGCCGCAATAGCGCGCCAGCGGCGTGGCGTTGTAGCGCTTCAATCCGGCTTCACTCATCAACAGCACGGCACCGGCACCATCCGACATCTGCGAACTGTTGCCTGCGGTCACACTGCCCTTGGCGGCGAAAACGGGCCTGAGTTTGGCCAGCTTCTCGATGCTGGAGTCGGCACGCGGGCCTTCGTCGGTATCGACCACCTGTTCGACGATGCGTACCGTGCCGTCTTCGCCCGGCAGGTGCAGCTTCGCGGTATAGGGGGCAATCTCGGCGGCAAACTTGCCGGCCTGTATCGCGGCCACGGCGCGGCGGTTGCTCTCCAGCGCGAAGGCGTCCTGGTCCTCGCGCGAGACCTTCCATTTTTCGGCCACCTTTTCGGCGGTAATGCCCATGCCGTAGGCGATGCCGTAATTTTCCTCATGCTCGAACACGGCGGGGCTGACCGAGACCTTGTTGCCCATCATCTGCGGCATCGCGGTCATCGACTCGGTGCCGCCGGCGATCATCACGTCCGCCTCGCCAGCGCGAATGCGATCAGCGGCCAGCGCCACGGCTTGCAGGCCGGAGGAACAAAAGCGGTTGATGGTCATGCCCGGCACGGAATTGGGCAAACCTGCCAGCAGCACGCCGATGCGGGCGACGTTGAGACCCTGCTCCGCTTCGGGAAAGGCGCAGCCGACGATGACGTCGCCGATCTCCTTGGCATCAAAAGTCGGGCTGCGGGCGATGACCGAGCGCAGCACGTGGGCCAGCATGTCGTCGGGCCGCACATGGAGAAAGGCACCACGGCGCTTGGCGACCGGGGTACGAACTGCAGCAACTATGTAGGCGTCGTTGTTGGCCATGTTGGTCTCCTCTTTGATTGCTAGTTGCGCAGGGGCTTGCCGGTTTCGAGCATCTGCATGATGCGTTGCTGTGTCTTGTCCTGCTTCAGCAGGTTGACGAATTCGCGCCGCTCAACGGCCAGCAGCCAGTCCTCGTCCACCTGTGTGCCGGTCTCTATGTCGCCGCCGCACATGGCGGTGGCGACGGCTTTCGACACGGCATAGTCGTGCTCCGAGATCATGCCGCCCGCCAGCATGTTGATCAGCATCATTTCGGCCACGGCAATACCGTTGCGACCGGCGACCGGCACGGCCACGGGCCGGAGCGGCGGGCGATAGCCGCTCTCGGCCAGTGCCCTGGCCTGCGCCACGGCGACTTGCAGCACCTCGTGCTGATGCAGCACCACGCGGTCCGCCGCGCGCATGAAACCAAGCTGCTTTGCTTCCAGCGCGCTTTTGGATACCGCTGCCATGGCGACATTGGTGAACACGCCCTGGATGAAATCGAACGGGTCCTTGTTGGCCGTGCTCTGCGCAGATTCAGCCGCGCGCACCGCAAACTCCTTGCAGCCGCCACCGGCGGGAATCAGGCCGACGCCGACCTCGACCAGGCCGATGTAGGACTCGAGCGACGCCACCGTGCGTGCGCTGTGCATGACGATTTCGCAGCCACCGCCGAGCGCCATGCCGTTGACCGCTGCGACCACCGGCACCCGGGCGTATTTGATGGTGCTGGTCATGGTCTGGAAATAGGCGACGAACTTGTCGAGTTCGGCAAACGAGCCAGCCAGCATCAACGGCGCGACCTGAAAAAGATTTGCCCCGGCCGAGAATGGCGGCTGGTCCTGCCAGATCACCAGCCCGCGATAGTCGCGCTCGGCGCGTTGCACGGCTTCGACGATGCCATCGAGCACCTCGCGGCCGATGACATGCATCTTGCTCTTGAACGACAGGATGGGAATATCGGGCTCGCGTTCGGACAGCCATAGCCGCACGCCCTCGTTCTCGAAAACGGTCTTGCCCGGATCGCTGGTTTCACCCAGCATCAGCTCCGGCTTCCATTGGCGCTGATACACAGGCAGTGCCGAACGCGGCTTGACCGCACCATCATGCGCCGAGAACGAGCCTGACTTTTCATGTACGCCCTTGCGGCCATCCAGCACCCAGGCTGGCAACGGCGTGTCGCTCATGGCGAAACCGGCGGCAATGTCTTCGTTGATCGCAGTGGCAATCGCCTGCCAGCCGGCGGCCTGCCATACCTCGAATGGACCCATGGCCCAGCCGTAGCCCCAGCGCATGGCGAAATCAAGATCGCGCGCGTTGTCGGCAATGGTGGCCAGATGCACGGCGACGTAGTGAAAGGCATCGCGATGGATCGCCCACAGCAGCTGCGCCTGCGGGCTGGCGTGCGCGCGCAGCAGGGCGAACTTGTCGACCGGATTCTTGAGCTTGAGGATTTCCAGTACCTCGGGGTCGACCTTGTCGCTGCTGGGCCGATAGTCCTGCGCCTTGAGGTCGAGCACGAGGATTTCCTTGCCCTTCTTGACGTAGATGCCGGCCTTGGTTTTCTGGCCCAGCGCGCCCTTGGCGATCAGCGCGCCCAGCCATTCCGGCTTTTTGAAATAACGGTGCCAGGGATCGTCACCCAGGGTATCGGTCATGCTCTGGATCACATGGGCCAATGTATCGAGGCCCACCACGTCGGCAGTGCGATAGGTTGCGCTCTTGGGCCGGCCGATCAGGGTGCCGGTGAGGGCATCGACGGTGTCAAAACCCAGCCCCAGTCGCTCGGTGTGATGCATCACGGCCAGCATGGAAGCCGCGCCGACGCGGTTGGCGAGGAAAGTCGGCGTGTCCGGTGCCCGCACCACGCTCTTGCCCAGCGTGGTGACGAGAAAGCTCTCCAGGCCGTCCATGATGGCGGGGTCGGTGGCCTTTCCAGCAATCAATTCCACCAACGGCATGTAGCGCGGCGGGTTGAAGAAATGCACGCCGCAGAAGCGGCTGCGCAGTTCCGGCGCCAAGGTTTGCGCCAGGGCCTCGATCTGCAGGCTGGAAGTGTTGCTGGCAAATACTGCGTCGGCACGAATGTAGGGCGCCACCTTGGCATACAGGTCGCGCTTCCATTCAATTTTTTCGGCGATCGCCTCGATGATCAGGTCGCAACCGCGCAGCTTTTCCAGATGCTGGTCGTAATTGGCCGCCTCGATGCTGGCAAGGCGGTCTTTCGCCCCGAGCGGTGCCGGTTCGAGCTTTTTCAGCCCGTCCAGCGCCTTGCTGACAATGCCGTTGGGCGGACCTTCCTTTGCGGGCAGATCGAACAGGATGACCTCGACATCGGCATTGACGCAATGCGCCGCAATCTGCGCCCCCATCACGCCAGCACCCAGCACAGCGACTTTGGATATGGACTCGGGCTTCATGGCCTCCTCCTGTTTGGCATTTTCCCCAGTCTACTCCCGCAATTGCCACTGTAAAACACTGCAATTCAATCTCATCGATGACGGGTTAAAATGATCCAATAGTCATCATCTGATTCTCGGCCACCCCATGAACTGCTATCGACACCCCAGTCGTCCTGCTGTAGGCAATTGCAAAGCCTGCAACAAAGGGCTGTGTCTTGAATGCGCACATGACACGAAAAATGGGCTGGCCTGTGTCGAAACCTGCGTCGACGAGGTCAAACGGCTCAACCGGGTGACCGACCTCAGCCTGGTGCTGATGGAAAAATACCTTCAGGCCAACTCCGGCCTGCCGCGCATGGCGCTGCACATCCTGGCCGGCATAATCCTCGGCGCCATCCTCACCCGCCTTTTCACTCACTGAGCCTGAAATCCACCGGCAGCAGCAGCTCGCCTGCGGCACCCGGAAACACGCCAGTCGCATACGCCGCCGAGACAGCCGCCTTGTCGAGTACCTCGTGACCGCTGCTGGTGACGACACTGGCCGATACCAGCTTGCCGCCGGCATCAAGTCGCAACAACAGCCTGACTTCTCCCTGCAAGCCCTGCGCGACCGCTTCGGGCGGATAGAACACGTGTTCGGCGAGTCGCTGCTGCTGGGCGACGGCATGCTGCAGGCGTGAGCCGTTGCGGGATTGCACCAGAGCGGTTGGTTTGCTGGCTGAACCTTTCTCGTAGGTATTCTTGATAAGGTGCCGGGCCACGGCGTCGTTCGAATCGGGCAACTCGGGCAGGCGCACCTCGATGCGGGGCCGCAAAGTCGGCGTGGGCGGCAGCATGAAAGCGGCAATCGCCAGGGCATGCAACGCAATCGACACAACAAGTGGCAAAAACAAGGGACGCAAGCGGCAAGCAAAAAATGTCATTGAGTCGAAGTAATATGCAGAGCCCCGACATTTTGCAGCATTTGGCAACCCCTCCATGCGCTTTTCGAACATCCCCCTCCTGCTTGCGGCACTGCTGCCCTTGATGCTGGCCACACCGGCTGCGGCCGAGCTTCCCGACCCGGTGCGCTTTGGCGTCAGCATGGAAATCGGCGACCTGTCGGCCGCAAGGCGCTGGCTGGACGAGGGACTGGATCCGGACTTTCTGGCCGACCGTGTCGGTACCGGACTGATGCTGGGCGCGTGGGAAGGCAACATCCCGCTGATGGAACTGTTTCTGCAGCGTGGCGCCCACGTGAACGCCGTCAATCGCCAGGGCGAACAGGCCCTGCAGCTGGCCGCATGGAAGGGCCAGATCAAGGCGGTGCAATGGCTGCTTGACCACGGCGCCGCCGTCAACCGCGAACGTGACGAATGGGGCGCCTTGCATTACGCCGCCTTCGCCGGGCACAGCGACATCGTGCGCCTGCTGCTCCAGCGTGGTGGCAACGTCAATGCCCGCGCACCGAATGGCTCCACGGTGTTGATGATGGCCACGCACGAAGGACAGGAGCAATTGATACAGCCCCTGCTTGACGCCGGTGCCGATCCCTCACTGGCCAACGACAAGGGCGATACGGCATTGGCATGGGCGATGCGTTACGGCCACTTTGACATTGCCGAACGCGTATCAAGCCCCGACGCTTTCGCCAGGGCGGCGCGAGCGCCACTCGCGAGCTGGGGTGCGGACATCCGCTCGGTGGCTGCACCGGACAAGATAGGCGAATTGATGCGACGCATTCGCGTCATGGAGGCTGGCGGACAGAACGCGGCAAAGCTGCGCAAGGCCCTGCATGCCGCGATTGACGATTTCAAGAAGGGCAGCACGCGCGAAACCGTGGGTGACAGGAGCCTGCCGCCACGGGCGCTCGTGATAACCGCGAAACGCCAGCAACCCGGACAGGAAAAGGCCGAACTGGTTGCGGGGAATGCACCCTCATCAAGCAAACCGGCGACGGCGAGTGCAGGCGCAACACGGCCCGGTGTGGCCGACCTGCTTTACCAGCTACGCCAGGCGCAGGCGGCGGGCCAGCCAACCGACGAACTGCGGCAGCAATTGATTGAAGCGGTCGACCGGCTGGCGAAATAGATCAGCGCTGAAGCAGCACGACAGCCTGTGCCGCAATGCCCTCGGCGCGGCCGGTGAAGCCAAGCTTCTCTGTGGTCTTGCCCTTGACGTTGACGCTGTCAGGCGCAATGCCGAGATCGGCGGCGATATTGGCGCACATAGTGGCGGCGTGTGGCGATACCTTCGGTGCTTCGGCGATGATGGTGCAGTCCACGTTGCCAACACGCCAGCCCTTTGCAGCAACCATGGCCATCGATTCGCGCAGCAGCATGCGGCTGTCGGCGCCTTTCCACTTGGCTTCGGTATCGGGAAAATGTCGTCCTATATCGCCCAGCCCGGCGGCACCGAGCAGGGCATCGGTGATGGCGTGCAGCAGCACGTCGGCGTCGGAATGCCCCTGCAAGCCACGCGCAAAAGGGACGTTGACGCCGCCGATGATGAGCGGGCGCCCTTCGACCAGCGCATGAACGTCAAAACCTTGCCCTACCCTGATGTCACTCATTTAACTTTCCTCGTGTTACCTGCTGCCTGTGTATCAGGATCAACTCGGCAAGCTGCATGTCCTCGGGCCAGGTCACTTTCAGATTACTGATGTTGCCGGTCACCAGCTTCGGCCGATGGCCAAGCGCTTCCATCGCACTGGCCTCGTCGGTCACTTCTTTTGTTGAGTTCAAGGCCTTGAGCAGCATGCCATGGCGGAACATCTGCGGTGTCTGCGCCTGCCACAAGCGATCGCGCGCAACTGTGCGGTCAATGACGCCATGGTCATCCGAATGCTTCAAAGTATCGGCCACGGGCAAGGCCAGAATTCCGCCCACCGGATCATCACCGATCGTCTCGATCAGCTTGCTGACCAGCAAGGTGGAAATGCAGGCACGCGCTGCATCATGCACCAGTACCCAGTCGTCTGCGCCAATCTGGTCGGCAATCGCCAGCAAGCCATTGCTGACGCTTTCGGCACGGGTGGCACCACCACAGCGCACGGGTCTCAGCTTTGCGCCGAGCGAAGACCAGTCGTAACGTTCCCACAGCACATCTTCCGGCGACAGCACGACATGGACAGCCGAGATGTCTGGCGTCGCACAGAGCGTGTCGAGCGCATGCCAGATCATCGGACGGCCGGCCAGCGCCAGATACTGCTTGGGCAAGTCGCCGCCGAAGCGCGCGCCGGTACCCGCAGCGGGCACCAGTGCGACATAGGCATTTTTCCTGTTCATGCCACGATTGTAAGGACTAAACTGGAATAGAAGGAAAGAGGCAGACATGGACATTTTTCAATATGCGGCACCGGATCGATTGCAGGCATTCGTCACCAGCCTCGCCATCGGCCTGCTGATCGGGCTTGAACGCGAGCGCCGGGCAGACGCCAAGGCCGGGCTGCGCACTTTCGCGCTGGTCGCCCTGCTCGGTACGCTTGCCGCGTTGATCGCAGACAAGACCGGCAATGCGTGGATCATCGCCCTTGGCCTCGCCACGGTCGGCGCGATGATGATCGTATCGGTCGCATCGAACCCGCATGAAGATGGCGATCCCGGCACCACGTCTGTGGTGGCACTGATGATCTGCTATGCACTGGGAGTAACCGTCTGGTACGGCTTTGAGCGACTGGCGGTCATGCTCGGCATCGCGACCACGGCCCTGCTCTACTTCAAGGCCGAACTGCATGGATTCAGCAAAAGCCTGACAGGAAAGGACCTGCTCTCCGTGCTGCAATTCGCTGTACTGAGCTTCATCGTGCTGCCGATCCTGCCGGATCATGATTTCGGCCCGTACAACGCTTTCAACCCGCACCAGATCTGGTGGATGGTGGTCCTGATCTCTGGCGTTTCGCTGGCCGGCTACGCGGCGCTGCGCATCGTCGGCGAACGACACGGTGCGACGGTGATCGGACTCTTCGGCGGACTGGTGTCAAGCACGGCCACCACCATGGTATTTGCACGGCAGGCCAAGGCCGACAGCAATACGGTTCGCACGGCGGCTGTCGTGGTGATGATTGCCAATCTGGTGGTTTTGCTGCGCCTCTCGTTTGTGTCGGCGATTGTTGCGCCGCAGATCATTCCATCTCTGGCGCTGGTGCTGGGTTGCGGCTTCGGCGCAGGGCTGCTGGTCGCGCTGTGGAGCTGGCGTACGATCGGGCTGCAGGGCCCGCTGGCAATGCCGGAGGTGGCGAACCCGACCGAAATCCGCACCGCACTGACGTTTGGCCTGCTCTATGCCATCGTGCTGTTGCTGGCCGCATGGCTGCAGGATATTGCCGGTGACAAGGGGGTTTATGCCGTGTCGCTGATCTCGGGCCTGACCGATGTGGATGCGATAACCCTGACCACGCTGCGCCTGTTCAATCTGCAAAAACTGAGCGAGTCGCAGTCAGTCCTGGCAATCAGCCTTGCCGTGTTGTCGAATCTGGCATTCAAGTCCGGTCTGGTGCTGATGATCGGCGGTGCGGGCTTGGCGCGGCGCACGCTGCCGGGGCTTGCCGCCATTGCGCTGGGCTTGCTGACTGCAGTACTTTTTCTTGGCTGATTCAGCCGCACAGCGATAAAAAAAGGGCCGCAGTTGCGGCCCTTTTTCACTACAGAAAACACGGGAGTGTCAGAGCACGCCGCGCGTATTCATGTAGTCGCCCCAGAACGCTTCCTGGTTGTCGCCGTAACCGGTCATACCGTCACATTCCCAGCGCATGAGGTTGATGACCATCCAGGTGTTGTTCCACGCGGCGATGGGGCAAGACGCCACCAGCGTACCGCGCATGTCGAACTCGCGGCCGTGTTCATCCGTGAAATGCAGCTCGATGCCGGACGACACCACCGATTTCGGATGACGGGCGACGCGCTTGTCGGCCTTGACGATACGGCCGACCTTGCCGTCACGATAGACCCAGCCGCCGTTCAGCAGCTGTTCCTTCGGCATCTTCAGGCTGCCCTTGATCGAGTGGTTGTACTCGGCGTCGTCGATCGCGGTGCAGTTGAAGGAGAAGTTGTCGTTGAAGGTACCGACCATCCACGACATCGGCGGCATCGGCATCAGGGTTTCAGGACGCGGCTTGCCCCAGGAACGGTCACGCACGCTGTAGCAGTCAACCTTGTATTCCTTGCCGCGCAGTACCAACTTGCCCTTCATCTTCATGGTCTGCTCGAAGTGGTTGCCATCGGCAAACATCACGGCAGGCAGCACGGCTTCGGCGGTCAGGTCGATCGAGTTCTTCTGGGCCGCGTTGTCATAGGTGAGGTGGAATTTATTGTTCGGCTCGATGATCTTGACGCCGTAGCCGTTCTCGAAGCGGAATTCGTGCAGATCCTTGGCGAGCACCTTGTCACTCATGAAGGTGCGCCAGTCGCAAAGCTCGGCCTCGATGGTGATGTTCTTGACCCCCTGGAACACGAACAGGCCACCAGTCACGATCTTCAGGTTGGGATGCCACCAGCAATAGGTCAGGGCATGGATGTTCTCTTCGGGAATGCTGAAACCGAAGTACTGAGTCTCGGTCGCGGAATCATCGTTCACGCCCTTGAAGCTCGCGGGGTGAAGCAGATCATCTTCGGGTTTGATGGTGCCAAGGCCGGTATTCTTGGCCAGGAAGAACGGCAGCTCTTTGTCTGGAACGGATGACATGTCGGTCATGTGATTCTCCTCACGTTAAAAGTCAAAATGGAACGAAATGGTGGATGCTGCAACAGCGGTACAGTGATACATGGCGCGGCTTGCCGCGCAATTCGAATCTGGGCAGCGTCTAAATCACCGCCCGTTGATGAAATGGAAATAGTCGGTCCAGTTCGCCTCCTGGCAATCGCCGTAGGCCACCATACCCTCGCACTCCCAGCGCATGAGGTTGATATGGATGTCGATATTCTGCCACGCCGTCTGCATCAGGGACGACACCAGTTTGCCCTTGACGTTGAAGGTACGGCCCAGATCATCCGTGGCTTCAAAATCCAGCGTGATGGGTAGCAGGTTGCCGGGGGCACGACCAACACGTTTTCTCACGCTGACGATGTTGCCGACCTTGCCGTCACGGTAGAGCCAGCCCGAATTCAGCGAGTTCTCGGCGGTGATGGCGAACGGTGTTCCCTTGAGTTCGGGATTGCCTTCGATGCAATCGAACATGTTGCAGTTGAAGGAAAAATTGTCGTTGAAGGTGCCGGTCACCCAGGACAGTGGCGGCAGCGTCTGGATCGTCTCCTGGCGCGGTTTTCCCCATGAACGGTCGCGCACGTTGTAGCAGTCGACGTTGTAGCGCTTGCCGCGCAGGACCAGCTCGCCGGTCACCTTCATCGTCTGCTCGAAATGGTTGCCGTCAGCAAACATGATCGGCGGTGCGACGCCCTTGAAGTGCAGGTCAACCGAATTCTTCCGCACCGGATCGGCATACGTCATGTGGAGATGCTTGAGCGGCTCGACGATGCGAACTCCGTAGCCATTCGCGAAACGAAAATCGTGCAGGTCGTTCTTGAGCACGGAATCACTCATGAAGGTGCGCCAGTCCGCCAGTTCGGCATGGGCCATGGTTTGCGTGATGCCCTTCCAGACATTGATGCCGCCGGAGACGACGCCGAGGTTGGGGTGGTGCCACAAGTACGCAAGGGCGTGAATGCCTTCTTCGGGAACGCAGAAACCGAAGTACTGGGTCTCCGTCAACGTATCGTCCTTGACCAGCTTGTTCTGCTCCGGGTGGAGCAACTCATCCTTTTCGGAAATGGGCGCAAAGCCTGTGTTGCGCGCCAGAAAAAACGGCTTGCCTTCAGACATGTCTGACATGGTGGTCTTCCTCCGGTTGGTGTTCTTGTGGGTTTGGTTTCAGCGATGGCGCGAATCGAGGTCAGAGCGCCAGAATTAGTAAATTCATACTATTACCAACCTGCCCCCCTGTCAATTGAAGTCGACCATTTATGAGCGTGCAAAAAGGCTGTTTTGGCTTGACCGTATAATGCGCGCCCTCGCGGTTGTTCCGCCGTTTTCTACATTCGCCACGTGTCCGATCTTCGCCCTGCGCTGCTGTCGCAGATTTCTGCCTTGGGTATTCCCAAGGCAGGCGCTCGCCTTGATTTGCCGGGATTGGCGGGCTCGGCCGATGCACTCGCCATTGCACAGCTGGCACAAACCGAACGGTTGCTCGCCGTCATTGCCGCGAGCCCACTGGATGCACAGCGACTGAAGGAAGAGGTTTCGTGGTTCGCGCCGACCCTGCGCGTGCATTTGCTGTCGGACTGGGAGACCCTGCCCTACGACAACTTCTCGCCGCATCAGGATCTGATTTCGGAACGACTGGCGACCCTCTACGCCGTGACCAGCGGTGAATGCGACGTGCTGATTGCGGCGGCGCCGACGGCGCTGGCGCGCATTGCCCCGCCCAGCTTTCTCGCCGCGCACACCTTTTTTCTCAAGAAGGACGGTCAACTCAATCTCAACAAGCTGCGCGACCAACTGACACTGGCCGGCTATGCGCACGTGACGCAAGTCATTGCTGCCGGCGAGTACAGCGTGCGCGGCGGCCTGGTCGACCTGTTCCCGATGGGTGCCGCGCTGCCTTACCGCATTGAGCTGTTCGACGACGACATCGACACGATTCGTGTCTTCGACGTCGATTCGCAACGCACTCTCTACCCCGTGCCCGAGATACGGCTGCTGCCTGCGCGTGAATTTCCGCTGACGGAAAGTGGCCGCACCAAGTTTCGCCAGCGTTTTCGCGAGGCCTTTGAAGGCGATGCGTCGCGCGTCAGCCTGTACAAGGATGTCTCGAATGGCACGCCGCCGGCCGGCATCGAGTACTACCTGCCATTGTTCTTCGATGAAACGGCAACACTGTTCGACTACCTGCCCGCCAACACTACCCTGCTGATGCACCACGATGTGCCGGCAGCGATCACCGAATTCTGGAATGACACCAACAGCCGCTTCAATCTGCTGAAAGGTGATCGCTCTCGTCCGATATTGCGGCCGACCGACCTGTTCCTGACCGAGGAACAGTTTTTCCTTGTCGCCAACCAGTACCCAATGTTGCGGCTGCGGGAGGCCGCAGACGACGCCGCGATCGTCAAGCCAATCCCTGTCGTGGCCGTTGATCGCAAGGCCGATAAGCCGCTGGCCGCCCTGAGCAGCTTCATCGATGCCTTCTCCGGCCGCATATTGCTGCTGGCCGAATCGGCAGGCCGGCGCGAGACGATTGCCGAATACCTCGCCGAACACGGCCTGAGACCGGAGGTAGCGACCGACTTCGGCACTTTCCTGACTGGCAACGCCAGCGTGATGCTTAGCGTTGCGCCGATTTCCGGCGGCTTTTTCGTCGACAACGCCGCTGTCGCGCTGATCACTGAAAACGAACTGTATGCCGCCACGGCGCGCCCGCGCAACAAGCGCGGCGATGCGAGACGCTCCAACCTCGAAGGCTGGCTGCGCGATCTTTCAGAGCTCAAGATCGGTGATCCCGTCGTGCACGAGAGCCATGGCATCGGCCGCTACATGGGCCTTGCGCACATGGATTACGGCGATGGCGAAAACGAGTTCCTGCATCTCGAATACGCCGGCGGCGACACGCTGTATGTTCCGGTGTCGCAGCTGAACGTCATCTCGCGATACAGCGGCGCCGATCCGGAGAACATCGAACTGCATCGGCTCGGCTCCGGCCAGTGGGACAAGGCAAAGAAAAAGGCCGCCGAGCAGGTGCATGACACCGCCGCCGAACTGCTGCATCTCTACGCCCAGCGCGCTGCCCGCAGTGGCCACAAGTTCGAATTCAAACCGCACGACCTGGATGCCTTTGCCGATGGCTTCGGCTTCGAGGAGACACCCGATCAACTGGCGGCCATCAATGCCGTGGTGGACGACATGCGGTCCGGCAAGCCGATGGATCGACTGGTATGCGGTGACGTCGGCTTCGGCAAGACCGAAGTGGCGTTGCGCGCAGCCTTTGTCGCCATCGCCGACGGCAAGCAGGTCGCAGTGCTCTGCCCTACGACGCTGCTGGCCGAGCAGCACTTTCTGACTTTCAGCGACCGTTTTGCCCAGGTGGCCCATGAGTGGCCGGTCAAGGTCGCCGAAATTTCACGCTTTCGCAGCGCCAAGGAGCAGGCGCAGGCCATCACCGACCTTGCCACCGGCAAGATCGACATCCTGATCGGCACCCATCGTCTGTTGCAAAAGGACGTGAAATTCGATCGCCTTGGCCTCGTCATCATCGATGAAGAACACCGTTTCGGCGTTCGGCAGAAGGAGTCGCTCAAGGCGCTGCGCTCTGAAGTGGATGTGCTGACGCTGACGGCGACGCCGATACCGCGCACGCTTGGCTTGTCGCTGGACGGACTGCGCGATTTTTCGGTGATCGCGACGGCGCCGCAAAAGCGGCTGGCGATCAAGACCTTTGTGGCGCGTTGGTCGGACGGCCAGATCCGCGAAGCCTGCCTGCGCGAATTCAAGCGTGGCGGCCAGGTGTACTTCCTGCACAACGAAGTCGACACCATCGACAACATGAAGGAGCGCCTGCACAAGTTGCTGCCGGATGCCCGCATAGTCATCGGCCACGGCCAGCTGCCGGAACGCGAACTGGAACGCGTGATGCGTGAGTTCACCCAGCAGAAACACAATGTATTGCTGTGCTCGACCATCATCGAGACCGGTATCGACAATCCACACGCCAACACCATCATCATCAACCGCGCCGACAAGTTCGGCCTCGCCCAACTGCACCAGTTGCGCGGCCGTGTTGGCCGTTCGCACCATCAGGCCTACGCGTACCTGATGACGCATGAAGATGCCAAGCCCTCGGCACAGGCGCAGCGGCGGCTCGATGCAATCCAGTCGATGGAAGAACTTGGCTCAGGCTTTTTCCTCGCCATGCACGACCTCGAAATTCGCGGTGCCGGCGAAGTGCTGGGCGAAGGTCAGAGCGGCGACATCCATGAGGTCGGCTTTGCGATGTACACCAACATGCTCAATGCGGCGGTGAAGGCCCTCAAGGAAGGCAAGGCGGTACCGGACCTGACGCAACCGCTCGACATCACGTCAGAAATCAACCTGCGCGTGCCGGCACTGCTGCCCAACACGTACTGCCCCGACGTGCACGAACGGCTGACGCTGTACAAGCGCCTCGCCAACTGCGGCACCGAGGACGAACTGCGCGACATGCAGGAAGAACTGATCGACCGCTTCGGCGAAATGCCGATGCAGACCATCGCGCTGATGGAGACCCACAAGCTGCGCATCCTCGGTCATCCGCTGGGCGTGGCCAAGCTGGATGCGTCGCCGCAGACGATACAATTGCAATTCATCAAGGATCCGCCGATTGATGCCCTGCGCATCATCAAGCTGATCCAGTCCGACCGCAACTTCAAGCTTGCGGGCCAGGACAAATTGACATGGAAAAAGGAAACACCAACACTGAAAGACCGAGTGGCAGCAGTACGCGAGCTACTCGTTAAATTAACCAAATAGTCCAGCCAAAAAACATGCCACTGATCAAACCCTTTACCGGCCTGCGCCCTGCCCCCAACCGTGCCAGCGATATTGCCGCCCCGCCGTACGATGTGCTTTCCACAGACGAGGCGCGTGTTCGTGCCGATGGCAAACCGTGGAGCTTCCTGCACATTTCGAAACCGGAAATCGACCTGCCGGCCGATACCGACCCCTATGCTGCCGAGGTATATGCCAAGGCCGCCAGCAACCTGAAACTGATGCTCGACCAGGGCATCCTCCAGCGCGATGCGCAGGACTGCTACTACGCCTATCGACTGGTCATGGGATCGCACAGCCAGACCGGCCTCGTGGCAGCAGCATCGGTTGCGGACTACGACACCAACCGCATCCGCAAGCACGAGTTCACCCGGCCTGACAAGGAGGACGATCGCGTGCGCCAGATTGAAGCGCTCAACGCCCAGACCGGCCCGGTATTGCTGGCCTATCCCGACTCGCGGGAAGCCGATGTACTGGTCGCCAAAGCCAGCGCCGGCACACCGGATGCAGACGTCACCGCTGACGACGGCATCCGCCACACCATCTGGGCGATACGCGACAAGGCATTGATCAGTGACATCAGTCGCGTGTTCGATGCGATGCCGGCGCTCTACATCGCCGACGGCCACCATCGCTCTGCGGCAGCATCACGCGTTGCTGCTGCGCGCCGCAAGGCTGGCGCTTCTGCCTCAGCGGCCGATCATTTTCTTGCCGTGATCTTTCCCCACCATCAGATGAAGATCATGGACTACAACCGCGTGGTCAAGGACCTGAATGGCCTGACTGAAGCGGATTTTCTCGCCCGTGTCGGCGAACGATTCACTGTAGAACGGGCAACGTCGGCGGTGCATCCGGCCAAGGCAAACGAGTTCGGGCTTTACCTGCCCGGCCGCTGGTTCAAGCTGGTGATCAAGCCGTCACTGGTGCCGCACGCCGACCCTGTAGCGCGCCTTGATGTCAGCCTGCTCTCCGACAACCTGCTCGGCCCGGTGCTGGGCATTGCCGACCTGCGCCGCGACAAGCGCATCGATTTCGTTGGCGGCATTCGCGGCCTGCAGGAACTGGAAAAGCGCGTGGATAGTGGCGAAATGGCCGTTGCCTTCGCCCTACACGCCACCAGCATGAACGACCTGATGGCCGTCGCCGATGCCGGCGAAGTGATGCCGCCAAAATCGACCTGGTTCGAACCCAAGCTGGCCGATGGCCTGGTCTCGCACGTACTCGACTGAAAAACCGGCTACCCACCCATCTGGGTCGGTAGCCGATTGTCGTCAGGCCTCTGCGCGACGCCGAAAGTTCTTGATGATGTCCGGCAATTCGCTCAAGGTGGTGATGCGGTAGTCCGGCTGTGGCACGTCGCGGCCGAT